>CAMKDB010000119.1 GCA_946411155.1 uncultured Faecalibacterium sp. | reverse complement strand
GCTACACCGGCAAGGACGGCAAGCCGACCGGAAAATTCGGGCCTGACGATGACTGTACGAGAGGACAGGTCGTAACGTTCCTGTACAGAGCAGAGAACTGACCGAAGACGAAAGGCAAAAATGAATCGAGCCGCAGCGGCAAATACCGCTGCGGCTTCCTTTCTTTTCAGTTCCGGAAAAACCAAAATAATGCAGAAATGCATGATTTAGGCTATAATTCTTTTACGTTATGTTTTCTATTTTTCGGTCTTCTGCAGAAAGAACGGAAAAAACAGAGGGAAGTATGTATTTCAAGCGACTGAAAGCAGATTTGAAAAGGTATGCTCCGTATTCTATGGAGGAGGCAAAGGCAACGCTCCGTTCCGAGATCTCCAACACTTATCTCGGATGGATCTGGTGGATCCTGGAACCGCTCCTCCAGATGCTTGTCTATATCTTCGTATACGGGTTTATCTTCAAGGCGAAAACGGATTGTTATCCGGCTTTCGTCTTTATCGGCGTTTCGGTATGGCGCTTTTTCACCAATACACTGACTGCTTCCGTCAAACTGATCCGGAACAGCAAGTCGCTGATCGTTAAGGTCTACATCCCGAAATTCATTCTGGTTCTGACGAAACTGCTGACGAACGGACTGAAGATGCTGCTCTCGTTCGTCGTTCTGATCCCGATCCTCATCTTTTACCGTACTCCGATCACCTGGCACTATCTGCTGATTTTCCCGATGCTGCTCCTGCTGTTCCTGTTGACTTTCGGTGTTTCGATGCTGGCGATGCACATCGGCGTTTATCTGGACGATCTGGCGAACCTGATCCCCGTCGTACTGCGTCTGATGCTGTACTTTACCGGTATCTTCTATTCTCTGGAGGAGAAGATACCGGCACCGTACGGCTGGCTGATGACGCACCTCAACCCGGTGGCGTTCATCATGGACGGACTGCGGAAATCGGTCCTGTATGGTCAGGTGTTCTCGTTACCGGTATTCTGTCTCTGGATCGTTGTCAGCCTCGCGCTGTGTGCATGGTCCCTGAGGATCCTCTACAAATTTGGCAATCAGTACATCAAATTGGTGTGATCTATGGAAAAAGAAGTTGCTCTGACACTGCAAGACGTCTGCGTCCGCTATCTGATCAAGGACTCCTGGTCCAGAAAGAAGCGGTCTTTTGACGTCGTGGAAGCGGTTAAGGGAGTCTCGGCGGAGATCTATAACGGAGAGATCGTCGGCGTCATCGGCAGAAACGGTTCCGGAAAGTCCACGCTGCTGCGTGCGGTCGCAGGGATCTTCGACGCGGATGAGGGCGTGATCGACCGGCACGATCATTCAGTGACCCTGATGTCCATCGGCGTCGGATTCCATAATGATCTCTCCGGCAGGGAGAACATCATGCTCTCCGGTCTGCTTTTCGGCTATGGCAGAAAAGAGATCGAAGATAGAACGGACGAGATCATCGAATTCTCCGAACTGGGAGATTTTATCGATTATCCTGTCCGGACTTATTCCAGCGGTATGCACTCCAAACTGGCTTTTTCCATTTCCTCCGTTCTGGAAAGCGACATCATTCTGGTGGACGAGGTTCTGGGTGTCGGGGACCAGCATTTCAAGAAGAAAAGTTATGCGCGCCTGATGGAGATGATCAACGACAAGAAGCATACCGTTTTGATCGTTTCCCACACGGTTTCCCGCCTCGCGAAGCTTTGCGACAGGATCATGTGGCTGGAGAACGGAAAGATCCGTAAGATTGGTGATCCCAAAGAAATCATTCAGGAATACCTGACTGAGGAGGGAATCGAGGAAGAATTCTGAAACAAGAAAAAAGATAACATGATATGACGATATGGATCCTTCGCTTTATGCGGAGGGTCTTTTTCGATAATGTACAGATGATTATCCAAAAACAGATGCCAGGCAGAGGTGAAGAGTACGATCGGCCTTGGCACTCGATTGTTAAGATTGACAAATAATTCAGGCGTAAAGCAATCATTTCCACAAAAAGAATTACATATCAGAAACACCCCGTGAATCAAACAGATGAAGTGATATAGTTGAAATAGGAACTATCCGGTTCCGGTCAATTTGAACATAAGGAGAAGGAATACAATGAAAAAGTTTTTGTCAATCTTTCTGCTTCTTGTTTTGGTGTTCTCTCTGGCTGCATGCGGTGCAGCCCCTGAGGAAAATGTGGAAGCAGATCCCGAGTCCGAGCTCAACACGGAAGAGCATCCCTATCGTGTCTGCCATATCTGCTCACAGCTCGGAGACAACTCGTTTACAGACTCCTGCCACAACGGACTGGTGGAAGCGGCGAATGAGTTTGGCTTCGAACTGGTGACCAACCAGGTCGGTGAGGATGGCATCATCAATGCGGTCCGTGAAGCAGGGCAGCAGGGTTATGACCTCGTTGCCGCTCCTGCTGGTTCCGACCTCAGAGCGATGCTGGACAAAGAGTCCATGGACTATCCGGACACCATTTTCTTCATGTACGACAACTATGATACGGAGTACAAACCGAATCCCAACGTGCTTGCCGTTATCTTCAGCGCGAATGAGTCCGACTTCGTCGCCGGCGCAGTCGCTTCCAAGATGAGCCCCAACAAGGTCACCGGCTGGGTCGGTGCTCAGGAAGAGGTCGTCCTTTACGACTTCCTCGTCGGCTGGGTAGAAGGCGTCACCTATGCGGATGAGAATGCTTCCACGGCATATGCCTGGATCGCGGGCGATTCCCCGTACCGTGACCCCGCGAAGGCTAAGGAACTGACAAGATCCCTGTTCAACAACTACAATGCCGATATCATGCACGGCGTTGCAGGTCAGTCCGGTGACGGCGTCATCGAGGCTGTTCTCGAACTGAAAGAAGCCGGCAATGAGGTCTGGGACATCGGCGTCGACTCCGACCAGTATCAGGTCTTCAAGAACAACGGCAAGGACGACAAGGCGGAAGTGATCCTCACCTCTGCGCTGAAGGTCGTTTCCAAGCCGGTCTACAACCTGGTAAAGGACATCATGGAAGGCAGAGAGCCTGTCCTCGGAAATCTGACCTATGGTATCGCGGAAGGCGGTGCGGGCATCGCTGAGAACGACTACTTCAAGCAGGTCGCTTCTCCGGAAGCGCAGGAGATCGTGGCTCAGATCACAGCGGACGTGCTTTCCGGCGCGCTCAAAGTGGACTCTGCATACGGCCTCAGCCTGGAAGATCTGAACGCGCTCCTTCAGGCCAACACCCTGAACTTCAAGAACGCGGAGATCGTCGAATAACCTGATCAAAGAAACTGCTGCGGTGCTGCATCCTTGCAGCACCGCAGTTTTCCACATATAGTTAAGATGTATTGTTACAGAGTGAAAGCAGGGAAAAAGTAATGATGAAACTGAGACCACTGATCATCGATACGGATCCGGGTGCGGATGATGCTATCGCCATCATGATGATGAAGGGCAGCGGATTATTCGACATCCGCGCCATCTGTCCGGTCAACGGAAACAGCCCCCTGAAGGATACTGTCGAGAATACGCTGAAATTATGCACGTATTTCGATATCGACACGAGGATCTGTGTCGGCGCGGAACGTCCGCTGCTGAAAGGAACGACGACAAACAGCAATTTCTCGCGGCGCAGAAGGGAACTGGGGCTCAGTGAGGACGACGATTTCCAGTATGGGGATCAGATGTTTGACATGACATTTCCTCCCGTCACCAAGAATCTGGATCAGACACCTGCCTGGGACGCGATCTATCAGGAAGCGGTACTGGCAGGCGGAGAACTGGAGATTTTGGAGATTGCCCCGCACACAAATCTGGCATTGGCGCTCCTGAAATATCCGGATCTGAAGCATCTCATCAAACAGATCGTATTCATGGGCGGTTCTTCCTACGCGGGGAATCACACGCCGAATGCGGAATTCAATATTTTGGCGGATCCGCTGGCTTTTCAGATTGTTCTCAACAGCGGTATCCCGCTCAAAATGATCGGTCTGGATGCCGTGGACCAGTCCTGGGTCACTTTGGATGAACTGAAAGTCATGATCGACCTCGGCACCACAGTGACGTCCATGCTTTACTCCGATTATGCTGCGGTCAAAGCTGCTGTGGATCAGCCCGATTATCCGGACTGGCACAGGGGTATAACTGTTCTTCATGATTCGCTTGCGGCTGCATGGATGATCGACGAGGCAGTCTGCAGCGGCGTAATGATCCCTCTGGAAGTGGAATTGCAGAGCCCGCTCACTTACGGGCAGACGGTCATTGACCGAAGGAAAGGATCAGATAAAGCACCGAATTGCTGCTGGGGAAAAGTCGTCGACAGAACACGGTACGTCGATGTGATGACCAGATGTGTCGCAAACTATCCGAAACAGGAGAAAAATGCATGAAACAGACCGACCATAATAAAATAGTCTGGGCAGACGGGGCGCTCACCGAAGAGACCGCCTCCTGGCTGAGTGATTGCCCTGAAGATATGGAACTGCTCGGTTTCAGTTACACAGAACTGTATGAAGATCGTCATGGCGCTGAAGTGAGGGAAAGAATCAGTTCTCTTTGTGAAAACATCGTTCGTGGATTCGGACATCCGCTTGCAGATCTGCTCCGGACAGAGGAGACTGACTCACCGGTGAGCGGGATCCGGGAATCGCTGGGCACGGAAAAAGACTTCTGGATCGTATCGGCGGGACCGCTGACCAACATCGCGGTGCTGATATCCTGCCAGCCGGAACTGAGAGAACGCCTGGCAGGGATCATGATCCTCGGCGGCGGTGCATATGAAGGAGATGTACTGCCTGCAGTGGAACGGAGTTTCCATGCTGACCCGGAAGCTGCGCTGATCGTCATTCAGTCCGGCGTTCCGCTGTTTCTGATCCCGTTTGAGATGAAACAGAATCCGCTTCAGATCCTCTTACACATGGAAGACTGCCGATGGGAAGATGCATTCGTCGACGTGGATCTGTACGGCGCAAAGACCAGGGGCGCCTCCGTAATCGATTTTCACTCAAAGATTACCGGAAGGAAGACAAATGCAAGGGTCTTAACGGGAGATTATTCCGGAAATAAACTGAAACACGGCCACGTTTGATTGGGACAGTCAGAATAATAGGACAATCAGAAAAAGTCGTACCGTTTCTGCCAAAAAGGAATCGGCGCGGCTTTTCCAATCCAGCAGGTTTCCTGTACAATTATTTGCAGATAGAAACGGAGTATTGTTTTGAGATTGGGATCAGCAAAGCCGATAACAGCGACTGGGATCGCACGGAGATACGAAGCCTTAAGGCTTCTGCTTTCCGTTGCGCTGGGACTGCTTTTATGTATTGTGCTGATCTTTTTTGTTACCGACATGCCGTTCAAGGCGATTCGCTTCCTGATGGTTGGACCATTCACGCGGTATAACCGCCTTGCGGAAGTCGTGGAGAAGATGCAACCCATGCTGCTCACCGGATGCGCGTTCCAGCTGATGCTTACAGTGGGGAATTTCAGTATGATCAACGAGACCTGCGTGATTCTAGCGCCTTGTCTCGTATGTGCCCCTGTTATCCTGAATGAAGAACTGTTCGGACGGATCCCAGGAGAAGCGGGGAAGATCGTCTGGATCACGGCATGCTGTCTGGCTTCCGCGGTCATTGGCGGTGCCGCCAGTCTGATCCCGCCTGCTCTGAAACGGTCGTTTGGATGCAATGAGATCGTCACTTCTTCACTGCTGAACGCGGTCTTCACCTATTTCGTGGAGTGGTTCGTCAAACACATCCTGTTTGATGAAGCCTCAGGTCTGTCTGCCTCCAAACCCTATCCCGCCAATTCAAAGCCTACGCTGCTGATCTACGGTTCCAGGGTGACAACAATGATCCTTGTGGGTCTGGTTTTCTGTTTCCTGACCTATCTGTTCATCTACCATACCAGGATTGGCTACGCTGCAAGAGTGGTGGGCGCGAATCCACGGTTTGCCTTCGCCTCCGGGATCGATGTGCGCCGGACGACGCTGATCGTTTCGGCTATTGCCGGCGGTATCGCAGGGATGGCGGGAACGCTTCAGACCTTGTCCTATAACCAGA
>CAMKDB010000118.1 GCA_946411155.1 uncultured Faecalibacterium sp. | reverse complement strand
GTAATTCCATGAAAAAGATTCTATGCATTTTGCTTTCCATATTCTTGATTTTCAACCTTTGCGCCTGCGGGAACAGCGCGTCAGAAAACACGGATGAATCAGGGGCTGAAACGGTTTCCGGTACTCTGGAAGAAGAGACAGGCGGGACGCAGACTGGAGAAGCGCCATCCGGGGACAGGCAGGGAGATCCGCCGTCAGGAAGCGGCAATGGCGGCACGCCGCCTGATGGGGCTCCCGGAAACGGAAAGCCTGGGGGTGCACCCGGTTCCGGCAGCAGCGCGGACATCGAATACATCGGTGCAACGGAGATCGTCTCTTCGGAGAATCAGGATGGTCAGGCTTATGTCAGCACGGATTCGGACGAAAGCGCGCTGCTGATCAGTACCGCCGAAGAGGTCACGGTCACGGATCCGGAAGTCACCAAATCCGGCGACTCCGACGGCGGAGACAACTGCAACTTCTACGGTCTGAACGCTGCGGTACTGGTGAAGGACGGCAGCACGGCAACTATTACGGGAGGAACAGTCACCTCCGATGCGGACGGTGCGAACGGCATATTCTGCTATGGCGGAAACGGAGGCAAAAACGGAGCCTCCGGGGACGGCACGACGGTGGTCATCCGTGACACGGTCATCACCACAACAGGCGACGGTTCCGGCGGCATCATGACCACGGGCGGCGGGGTAACCTACGCCTATGATCTCACAGTAGAGACCTCGGGCAGATCTTCCGCGGCGATCCGTACAGACCGCGGAGGCGGCACTGTCGTGGTGGATGGCGGGAGCTACACCTCCAACGGACTCGGCTCTCCCGCGATCTATTCTACGGCGGACATCACGGTCTCCAACGCGGAACTGGTATCCAATCTTTCGGAAGGCGTGTGTATCGAGGGCTTGAACTCCATCACGCTGAACGACTGCGATCTGACGGCCAGCAACACCAGATGCAACGGCAACGCCACGTTCCTGGATACGATCATGATCTACCAGTCCATGTCCGGAGACGCGGACAGCGGGACCAGCAGTTTCACCATGACCGGCGGAACGCTGACCAGCAAATCGGGTCATGTCTTCCATGTGACCAATACAAGCGCCGTCATCACGCTGGAAGGCGTTGAGATCGTCAATGAGGATCCGGACAACATCCTGCTTTCCGTCTGTGCGGACGGCTGGAGCGGCGGAAGCAATACGGCTGTACTGAATGCAAAGCAGCAGAAACTCGCCGGTGCGATCAAGGTCGGCAGTGATTCTGCTTTGACGCTGGAACTGACCGACGGATCCTCTTTCGAGGGCAGCATCGACGGCAGCATCACCAACGCGTCCGGAGAAACTGTCTCGACTGAGACCGGGACAGTATCCGTAACGCTAGACGGTACCAGTATCTGGACACTGACCGGCGACAGTTATGTGACCGAGTTCAGCGGAAGCGCGTCGAGCGTCATCGCCAACGGGTACACATTGTATGTAAACGGCGTTGCGCTGACGGGAACGAACTGATACATAATATTGAATGATCCTGGAGCCGGAAACGCAAAAACGTTTCCGGCTCTTTGATCTTTCCGTAGTGGTTTCTTTCTAGGACCGGCGATGTTGCATTGGTGTTTGATGCCAGTTATGATTGGAATGAAAGAGGGATAATAGCATGAAAAAGAAATTCGCAATTTTGTCCATCCTTCTCATTCTGGCAGCCACACTGACGAGCTGCGTGAAACTGGATGTGGATCTAAAAGTGAAACGGAACGGCAAGATCGACGCTGCGGTACTGTTTGCCATGAGCGAATCTGTGAGCGATTTCGGAGTCGGTCTGGATGAGATGGGCTTCTCCGGAGAGGATCTGAAGGAGATGCAGAAGAACGGGTGGCAGATTGATGCATATAATCAGGACGGGTTTATAGGATACAGGATCACCCAATCCGATGTCGGCATTAGTCAGATCATGAGGGTGCTCTCTCAGGTCGACGGAGAAAGCACGGATGTCCTGACGAAAAAAGGAACCACCTACACACTGGATATCCCGGTCAGCGGGATCCTGGGAGGCGGTGCGGAATCGGAACTGGCAGAAATGGCGTCCATGCTTCGTTCGCTAGGCGCATCCATGAAATTCCGGATCACGCTTCCGGATAAGCCGCTCAGCCACAATGCGACAACGGTGTCGGAAGACGGAAAGACGCTGGAATGGGATCTGCTCTCAATGGAAGCCGGGGAATCGATCCATGTGGAATTCAAGGCAGGGGGCGGATTCCTGAAGTATGCGCTGATCATGTCCTGCCTCACGCTCGCTGTAGCGGCGGCAGTGTTTCTGATCGTACGCGGAAGGAAGAAGCAGAGTGCTCCGGCGGGACCGCCCGATGTGTTTCCTGATGAGCTGAACGGGCGGGGACTGGACGACTAGGGGAACGTAATTTGATCAAAAAAAGAATCATGTGGCCGGACAGAGATGTCCGGCCACATGATGGTATAATAGGATCATTAAGGTTGAAAGGAGAGAGGTACCGCAGTTTTTTTTGCCCCGGTACCGGCGGAGACTCTATGACGACATTATTCAGAAACGGGACGGTCTATGACGGCACGGGTTCCAAACCCTTCCGAGGGGATGTGCTGATCGGGGATGACCGGATCCTGGAAGTGGGAGAAAAGATTGAAACGGCTGCGGACAGGACTGTAGAGCTTGACGGTTTGGCTATCTGCCCCGGTCTGATCGACGCCCATTCTCACAACGATTTTTTCTATGACAGGGAGGACGCGGAGAAGTTCTACCGTCCTTTCATCGAGCAGGGCATCACGACGCAGATCACCGGTAACTGCAGCTTTTCACCTTTCGGCATGGATGCGGATACGCCTCACAAGGACAAACTGGGCGGCGGCCTGTTCCAGGCGCTTCACCCGGGCAGTTTTGCGGACTTTAAGAAACGCGCCAAGGGAAATCTGTTCGTGAATATGGCGCCACTCGTGGGCAACGGCTCTGTCCGTGCTGGTATGACCGGCTATGATCCGGCTCCTTATTCTCCGGAGCAGATCGAACAGGAAATGGCACATGTGCGGGAAGCAATGGAAGGCGGCGCACTGGGCGGGTCTTTCGGATTCATGTACGAGCCCAACCGCTACAGCCAAAAAGAGGAACTGTACGCCTTCGCAAAAACAGTCGCTTCCTACGGCGGCATCGTCACCGTACATCCCAGAGCATGCTCCATCGTCTCGGCGGATTATCCGCTGTTGACAAAAAAATCCCATCTGGAGATGGGACTGGACGAAGTGATCGACATCATGAAGACCTCCGGGTGCAGGATGGAGTACTCCCACCTGATCTTCACCGGTGCGCGCAGCTGGAAACTGCTGGAACCTATGCTGAAGAAATTCCACGACACCAGGAAAGAGGGGTATGATATCGCTTTTGACAACTACGTCTTCCATTACGGTGCTTCCGTCATCACGGTGGTGTTTCCGGAGTGGTACGCCTCGCTTTCCAAAGAGGAGGCGGCGAAGCCGTTCAACCGCTTCAAACTGGCACTTACCATTCTGATGTACCGGAAGGTGCTGGGCATCGACTGGGACGACATGGTCGTCGCGTATATCAGCGAAGAACACCGTGAATATGAGGGCAAGACGGTCCTGGATGCCGCGAAGGAGGAGGGCCTCAAGCCCATGGATATGTATCTTAAGCTCGTTGAACTGTCCGGAAGGGAAGGCAGTATCTACCTGGGCAAATACTACAACGATGAGATCGTGCACCGGCTGATGGAGGATGATCTGTCCGTCTTCATGACCGACGCCTGGGTGGAGGATAAGGGACTGCAGAACATCGCTGCGTTCCAGACGTTCCCCCAGTTCTTCCTGTTGGCGAAGCGTTACGGCATCCCATATGAAAAGATCGTCCGCAAGATGACCGGAGCTACCGTCGACCGTTATCACATTCCGGAAAGGGGCTATCTCAGACCGGGATATAAGGCGGACCTGACGGTATTGGATCCCGACAGGATACGTGTGGATGAGAAAAAACCGGACTTCCGGCCGGAAGGGATCGTCCATGTCTACATCAACGGCAGTCCTGTTCTGGAGAACGGCGGATACGTTGGGGGAAAAGCGGGCGAAATCATTCTGCGCGCCGATTAGATCCTGGCGTTCCCTGCCGATCGCGTCAGGATTTCTTCGTTTGGAAAAAAGAGGCAGAAATTATGAACAAAATGATCAGAGCACTCCTGACGGGCATGGTCCTGTTGCTTTTGCTGTCCTCCTGTGGAATGCAGGAAGGCAACGAAATCCTTCCTGCAGATCCGCCCGAAGAACAGGCGGCGGTTCAGGAGGTCGGCGGGGAAGGGAAAGACATATACCGCAGACTGTTTCCTAATGACGGAACAGCGCTGTGCGTGTTCGAACAGAAAGAAGATCCCGCGGCAGTTTCAGACCGTTCAGTCAATTACACCGGGCTGCTTGTATTCGACTATGAGCGTGCGTCATTTCGCCGGATCGGTCTGGGTGATTACCGATTTCGGAAAGAACTGACGCCTGCTGCGCCGGTGTTATGGGAGAAATATGCCGTAGCGGTAGAGTGCGGCGCATACCGGTGCAATGCGTATACCCTGTGCGCAGAGGATACGTTCGGCAAACTGTTCCTTGCTGACAGATTTTCCGGGGAGGTGACCACGGTCAGCACAGACGGCGAATGGTACCTGTTCGGCTCGCCGGTATTCTGCAGAGAAGGAGACAGTGATCATCTCTTCCTGACCGGATGCACCGACCCCGAAGGAGAGACCGTGCTTCTTCAGATCGACATCCGGACCGGGGAAACGGAATGCCTCGGAACGTACCGGGATCCAGGGAGAAAAACTCCCGTCAATGGCATGCCGTTCAGTGTGGTGTGGGATCAGTACGACGGTTATACCTACGCATATCTTGCGTATGATATGCAGAAACAATCATTATTCCGGAAGATCACGGCATCGAAGGCGGACTTCGAATGTCTAATCGAGGACTGCTATCCGGAAGAATTCCAGAATCCCTATACCGGATCCTTCTGTGTGCTCGGAAATACGGTCTACTATTATGGCGTCTGTCAGGGGGAAAGCAAAATTCCTACTGTCTTCTGTTTTGATCTTGATAGCGGATCGATCATCAGGAGAGAACGCGAAAGCGGCGAATCCCTCATGCCGGTGGATCAGTATGGAGAATATCTGGTGCTTGCCGGGCCCGAGCAGGTTCGCAATGGAGTGCCTCTGCCTGCAGACGGTGTCCGGATGATCGGAAAGGAACAGTACATGGAAAACGATTCATCCGGTATCCCGTTTGCGGAAGAATCGGTTTCTTTACCGTGATGTGATCCTGCAGATCTGTTCCGCAGGAAAGAATCATCCTTGAGTCCGCCTTCGAGTATTTTTTGCACACATGCAATGGATTGGCGGGTATACGTTGCTGACGGATATGATTCCCCGTCCGATAAGTACCGATGGGCAATAAGCGGAAAGAAAGAATCAAAAAAATCCGGAGCGAATGCCGTAATCGGCATACGCTCCGGTTTTCAGTTTGTTTGCTTTTGGATCACCTGCGGAGAAAAGCGGGATCACATCCCCATCTTCATCTGGTATTCCTCATGCTCCTTGGGCTGTTCCTCTATGGATTTCTCTTTGGGTTTCGGATTATAGGCTTCTTTCCGCTGCTGCAGTTCGCGCAGTTCGTATGCGCTCATCATCTCCTCCCGCTCCTTTTCGTTGGAAGGACCATCCAAATGGGCATTATACTCCTCAACCAGCTTCAGTGCGTTCTTCGCGTAGTCGATGTGCGCCTGTTCGTGCGGATTCTTGCCCACCAGTTCCTCCAGTGAAGCCACGCCTTTCTCCTTCCGTTTGTATTTTAGATAGGCATCCGCCTTCTCCCAAAGTTGATTGAAAGGCACGTTCGAGGAGGGGGAGACCTATTACAAATAAAGCGAGAATGCCCGTGTTTTCAAACAGGGGATGAATCGCCGAAAAACTGAAACAGGTGCATGATATATTGTGCACCAATGATCTGCTCCATTGTTTTGCCTGGTGCTCTGCTGTATAATACAGATAATGAAAGATGATGTCGGCGATACTG
>CAMKDB010000117.1 GCA_946411155.1 uncultured Faecalibacterium sp. | reverse complement strand
CTAAGAACATACAGTTACCTCTCTAACTGAGTATGATATAGTTCTTCCGCTTTTTTCCGCATCCAGTTTTTCACATCATCCGAATAATGCGGGAACGGGCCAAACTGTCTGGCATTGACGCCTGCGGCAACATTAGCAAGGTTTGCGGTGAGCAGCGGGTGATATCCCTCGCAGTACCCATACATGGAAGCGCCGGTGGAGCAGTTGCCGCATCCGGTCGGATCCACACTGGTCTCGCTTTCAAAGGATGGGGCAAACCATGCCTTCCCATCCTGAATCATGTAAGCGCCTTTCTTGCCTACGCGGAAGAAGCAGGGCTTACCAAGACGGACGATGGCATCGACGGATGCTTCCTCGCTGTCTGTCCCGAACAGTGCCATGGATTCCGGAAGGTTCAGGGAATAGAGATCGATCTTTCCGATGAAGTCCATCAGCTGGTCCTTCAGAGCGGGATCGTGTGTGTCCTCCGTGACCAGTTCAGACATGATCAGGGCATTCGGACAGCTTTTCCGGATCCTGTCAAGGTCTTGCCACACCGGATCCTGAACGCCGGCTTCAAAATAGATGCCCCGGACATCTGGCCCGCCGTTTTTTTCGATATATTTTGCGCGTGCACGGGGAAAACCGTATGTTGCCTGATATTCAGGTCCGTACACAGAGGACTCGCTCCATTCACCGGATGCTTCATAGGTGACCAGCGTGTAGCAGGTCTTTGGAAACACATTGAAGATTCCTTCGTCGGAAAGATGGTTGAGACGGAAGTAGTCTCCATAGAAATCATCAAAGTCCGGACCGGCTTCAGAAAGCAAAAGGAGGTCTTCCGTATATGGAAGAACTCCGTTGGCAGTATAGATCCCTCCGCCAAGAAAACCTGTGACTTTTCTGCCGTCCGGGTAGAGCATGTCATTGACAATGATGTTTCCCGCTATCAGGTACTTTGCCATTGCTGTTTCTCCCTGATATTACAGTTTACTGACCAGTTCGTCGCAGAACAGGATGTTTCCGTCCAATCCGAGACGTTTCGCGAGTTCGCCGACGGCAGGCTTCTTGATCTTGGCATCGGCAAGGATGGCATCATCCCAGAAAATGTCCTGAGCGGTTCCGTCCTTGATGATGTTCTTGTGCGCCATGGCAATGACACGGTCGAAGTTATTGACAGCGAATTCCATGTCATGAGTGATCGTGATGACGGTGATTCCGTCTTTCGTCAGCTGATCGACCATGTTGGCAAGTGTTCTTGTGCCATGCAGATCCTGTCCCGCTGTAGGCTCGTCCAGAACGATATATTTCGGACGGGAAGCGATGACGGCGGCGATGGCGACAAACTTACGGATCGGGTAGGGGATCTCATAAGGGTTTGTGTCCATATATTTCTCAATGTCGCAGATCTTTACGGCATAATCGACCCGTTCCTTGACTTCCTTCTCATCCAGTTTGTAATAGCGAGGCATGAATTCGATCTCTGACCTCGCAGTACTGTTGAAGATCTGCTCATCCGGGTTTTGGAACACGTATCCGACTTTTCGGGCAGTCGTGGCGACGGTGACGTCTTTGGTGTTGACGCCGTCTACAAGCACCTCGCCTTCAAACGGACGGTTCAGACCGTTCATCATCTTGACGCAGGTCGTCTTCCCTGCACCGTTCTGTCCCACGATGGCGACCTTTTCGCCCTCATGAATGGTCAGGTTGATGTTTTCCAGCGCAACGAATCCGTTTGGGTAACGGAAACTGGCATTTTTGATCTCAATAGCCATTAGCGTGCGCTCCTTTCATTTACGAGATTGAATGCCTCATTCAGCGTTACAGGGATTCTGGAAAGCGGTTTCCCAGCATCTGCCATGGCATGGCCGAATTTGGCGACTTCCGGAATCGCGGCATTGTGATCCATCAGTTCCCGTTTAGCAAGAACTTCTTTCGTAGGACCGCTGAAAGCGATTGTGCCGTTCTCCATCACGAGGATCTCGTCACAGAATTCAGCGATCAGGTCGATTTTGTGTTCTACAAGGATGATCGTTTTATTGGAGTGCTTCAGCTGGTTGATGATGTTGAAGACACTCTCTGTGCCCTCCGGATCCAACTGGGATGTGGGCTCATCAATGACCAGTGTTTCCGTGTCCATGGCTATGATGGACGCGAAAGCAACACGCTGACGTTGTCCGCCGGAGAGCTCGTTGGGATTGTTTTTGATGAGGTGTCCGATATCCAGCTGTTCGCAAACTTTCGTTACACGTTCCAGCATTTCCTGCTTCGGGACGCCGAGGTTCTCAAGGCCTATGGCTACTTCCTCGAAGACGGTGGGCTTGATGCCTGAGATTTGGGTAAAAGGATTCTGGAAGACATATCCGATTCGGGAAGACAGATCTGCTGTGTCCCATTCGCGGATATCCTTACCTTCCACCAGTACTTCTCCGGTCAGTTTTCCAAGATAGAAGTGGGGAATCAGTCCACGGATAACATTACAAAGAGTGGTCTTTCCGCCTCCGTTTTCTCCGATGACACCGTAGAATTTTCCTTTTTCGAAGGAACAGGTCACGTTTTGCAGCGCAAAGTCTTTCGTATAGGGATATTTATAGGAAACATCCTTCAATTCAATAAAAGCCATTTTGCACCTCCTTAAAGCACACCGATCATGCTGAGGATCTTCCAGACGATCGAGGCGATCAGAAACAGGATCGCGAGGATGTCCAGAGCGTACTCCCATTTAGCAATGGGACGAAGAACCCGGAGATAAGTATGTCCGCCTTCGTGTGAGAATGCGCGTGCATCCATAGCAATTGCTTTTTCTTCAGTTCCCGACATTGCGGACAGAAGAATCGGCCCAAGTGTGGGGAAGAATGCTTTCATGCGGACGATCAGGTTCCCGTCGGTCTCGATGCCTCTGGATTTCTGGCTTTCCAGAATCGTTTCCGCGGATTTACGCATATCGATGACACTCTGCATGGAACTCAGCATGATGTAACTGGCCATGTGGGTGACGCCGCGGTTTTCCAGTGCAAGCATCAGATCGCGCATCTCTGTTGTCTGGAAGTAGATCAAAAGTGCACCAGAGAAGCCCATGATATAGGAAATGATGTCCAGTGCAGCGATGAAAGGCTCTTTGTACCACTGCCAACCGAATACATTGATGAAAGGAGTGAAGTTCGGATCTTTCATGCTGAATTGGCGGATCACAATAGTCAGGATGACCAGGATCACGCTGATTGTAAGATAATTCTTGATGAAACGGGGGAAAATGCCGATCACAGCTGCTGCGACACAATAGAACAGGCACAGTGAGAATCCGAATTGCCAATGACGTACGACAACGGCAGTAAGTCCGATGCACATGCAGATCGTAAGTTTTGACAGAGGATTCAGGTTGAACCAGGCATTCCCGTTATTGACATAATCGTTATAAGAGTTTATAAACTCTCTGTCCATTAGGAACCTCCCATTTTGACAGGAAAGCGGGAGTGGTTCGCACTCCCGCCTTGTGATTCAAAGAGCGAGGTATTGCTCTCGAAAAGTGATGGAATTATTCTTCCAGAGCTTTGGCTTCATCACTGATGTAGATGTCTCCCAACGGAAGTTTGGAGAGGAATCTGGTCGGAAATGCTTTCAGGATGAAGTAGCATACAACAACGGTGATTGCCTTATCGAGCAGGTCGCAAAGGAACTCGCCGATGATCTGGCAGAGGAATTTCGGAAGACCGGTTGCTGCATAAAGCGGGAGAACGACGACCGCGGTCGCGCCGCTGCCGAAGTCAAATCCGTAACGGGCCCAGGTGATCAGAGCACCGATGACACCGCCGATGAAAGCGAAGCCGAGAGAACTGATCAAAGTGGGGACGAATTTCTTGAAGACGCCCTTCTTGGACAGATATGCGGCGAGAACGGCGAATGCCATGTTCAAAGGAGCATAAAGCAGTGTGCCGGGATCGGTAATCGCGTTCAGAATATTGGACACGAGACCGACGATGACGCCGGGCCATACGCCGCAGAGAGCGCCGACAATGATCGTACCGCAGGAATCGAGGTAGATCGGGAGTTTCAGCAGAAGAACCAATGTACCGAAAATAAAGTTGACCGCAACACCGATCGGTACCAGGAACCATGCAAGTTTGTTATCTTTCTTCATGATTTTTTCCTCCAAATGCTATTGAATGACGACGGCATACGAAGCCGTTTGTTCCAACTTATTGTAGTACAACAGTTATTTATTTGCAAATCATTTGCTTATAGGTATAATGCTTTTGTACAATATGACGAATATTGTGAACAAATTATGTGGAGGCGTGAAAATGCTGCGCAAATCCGGCTCTTATAACGTATATATCGGAGATGTTGCATTGGATGAATACTACCGTGCAGACCGATGGCCTGGGACCGCAGATAAGGAAGAGGTGGAAACGCTCCCGGCAGTTCCGGGAGGGATGATCGCCAATGCAGCTTGCGTCAGTGCTGCACTTGGGCAGGATACGCTTTTCTGGACTGTAATGAACAGCGGCGCTATATCCAGGTTGCTTTTGGCGGATCTGGAAAAACAGGGAATCGATACATCCATGTCTGTCGTGGATGATTCTCTTCCGGATTCCAAGACCATGATTTTCCTTGTGAACGGCGAACACACGATCCTGATACCTATTCTTCATGTGGAAAGGATCTTTCTCTCCGAGGAGCAGGTTGAAGTGCTGAAACACGCACGCTTTATCTATTCCACCTGCGGAGTGCTGTCTACGCTCCGGTTTAAGGGAAAGGCCTGGCAGGAGTTTGCTCCTGAGATCCGAGCCTGCGGTGCGCGTGTCGTTGTGGATTACGATGTGGATTATGAGCGGAACGGTGACGAGACCAGATTCCGGAACGTGGATATCGGATTCTTCAACGAGACTGGGTTTGACAGCGTCAGAGGTTCCCGGAGTTACGAGGAACAGGCTGCCCGCCTTCATGATCTCGGAATGGGGCTTGTCGTGGTTACGCTCGGTGCAGACGGATGTGTTCTGTATAAAGAAGGAGAAGAAACGATTCGCGTCTCGGCCAGAAAAGTTCCCGTCGTGGATGTCACGGGTGCGGGGGATACATTCTGCAGCAGTTTTATCTCCGTTGTGGATGAGATGGGACTGAAGGAAGCGGCTGAATTCGCCACTGCCGCTGCCTCTATCTGCGTGAGTACGATGGGAGCCCGCGGAGGTGCGGTGCCTAAGTCCCGTGTGCTGGAGGAAATGAAGAAAGAATTATAGAAGAATAGCAACCGAACGATAACAGATCTGGAAAAGGAGAAGAAGACATGAGAGCATTGATTATTGCAACGATGGCGCCTGTTCTTGCGATAATGGCAGTTCTGGATGCGTTGTTCCTTTACAGGATGTACAGACAGTACAGGGACAACGGACGAAAAGTGATCCCGCTTCTGGTGGGTATTTTGTGTATCGGCCTTTTCTACGATGCGCTGATCCTTAGTCTCGGCGCTCTGCTGAAATACGGTCCTGTATTCAAAATGCTCAGCCAGTTGAGATACGTTCTGCACTGTACGATGATCCCGCTGCTATTCCCGATCTGCTGCTATACTTTCGAAAGCCCGAAACTGGTCAAGCCGGTGTGGGGCGTTACCATTGCGGTCATGATCCTGGGACTAGCCGCGGGAATCTGCACGAAGATTGAACCGCGAACAGTCGGCGCGGTCGCAAGGTATGCGGTATCGGATACGAATCCTGCGTGGGTAGACGGTATCCAGCAGGTGCTGGATATATTTCCGGTATTTCTGATGATCGGTCTTGGTCTGGTAATCTGGAAGAAAAAGAAGAATGCCAACCTCTGTCTTGCCGGGGCGTTTATGCTGCTTTTCACCATGTTGGGGATCTTTCTTGGAAAAGATCCCGGAGGAGATAAAACGCAGAGCCTGATGTTCTATATTTCCATGTTTGGTGAGTCGCTTATGGTATACTACCTGTGGAGATTCAGTGAGCGCTCCAGAGAATCAGAAGCGGAATGAGTTTTTTATACCGGTTCATCTGTGCCCGTATTTCTTTTGGAATACGGGCATTATTAGCGCGTAAAACAGGGGGATCCGGTTTGTTGAAACATAACCGGCGCATTCTCGTGACTTCAGTCGTGAGTTAGCCAGTTTTTCTTATGGATCGTCGGGGTAAGAGACATAACGCAGGAATGCGTGACAAATCTATTAACATATGGTATACTGTTGTCATGGATATGTAC
>CAMKDB010000116.1 GCA_946411155.1 uncultured Faecalibacterium sp. | reverse complement strand
TAAACCATTCTGATCATCAAAAGGGCGGGAGCGATTCCGCCCTTTTTCTTTGAGCAGGATACAGATAAGGCGCTCCAAGACGGAGCGCCTTTGTTCACGCAATTATTTTCAGACCGGTCTCTGAGACCTTCAGAATTCCAGAGAAAAGACATATTCTTTCCCGGACTCCCTGATCCGTGTCGTTTCCGGTCCCCGCGTTCACGGAGGGACCGCGTGGGATCATTTGAAGAGCAGTCCGGTGACGATCCAGCTGATGAGCGCGGGAACGAGCAGCTGCACCAGCGATCTGGCTCCGGCCGCCCGCACGGTCTTGCTGACATAGTGGTTCCCCGTGTTTTTGTGGATCGTGATGTCGATCTCCTCCGGGAAGGTCGACAGATAGTGTTCCCACTGGCTGTTGGGGTTGTCGCAGAACATCATGATATGCTTCTTGCCCTGATATTCCCACTCGTATTTCCAGTCGATCACGTATCTGCCGGATTTATCGTCGTAGGTCGAACGTCCCGGGATATAGCCGAAACTCGGCTCGTCCACCCGGTGCGCCTTGTACGGGAGCGCCATGGGATCTTCTTTGACCTCGGAAGGGTGGGACTTCTCCCTGGAAAGAAGAAGGACCTCCAGCACGACGGTGAGTACAACAAAAACGATGAAACGCATCATATCCATACCCCCCCCCTACGGAACTGATCGGCACGGAGAAATGATCCCCGTTCCAAGAAAGCATTATAGCAGACCCTCCGCGGATTTTGTGAACAATTTAAAAATCCATTGCCGGAACACCGGAGGCACAGAAAAAAGACAGCCTGCGCTGTCTTTTCTTTTTTCCCGGACGGACCGGGATCCGTCACCTGTTCTTCCGTTTCAGCAAGACCGCCAGTACGATACATACCGCGATCCCCACCGCGTACGGGACCGCCGTCAGGAAGGCGACGGACGCAGGGGCGCTGTATCCGGCGTAACGGATCCCCCACAGCATGTCGCAGTAACTGTATGCGGTGACGGCGCACATCACGTCGGAAAGCAGTGCCGCCAAGATCCAAAACACAGCGGATAATGTCATTATTCTTCTCTCCTTATCTGTCCCTGTTCAAAATGAGCAAAAACGGCATCCGTCAGTCCGTCGCGGAAACGAGCATCACCGCGTACCGGTCCATGCTCCGGTCGTATACGCTCCAGCAGCAGGAACCGTACCACTCGTGGCCGTCGTCGAAATAGTCGGACCAGTCCGTCGTCCACTCGAAGATCTCCAGGCCGTCCGTCCCCTTCGGGAACAGCGCATCATTGACCTTCCGGAAGTCCTCCGGACGGTTGCGCCTGCCGTGGACCGGTTCCATCAGCGCGTACCAGTACGGGACCGTTGTGCCGAAGTTCTCATCGTTCGGTTCCCAGTCCGCGTCGTACCGGACGTTGCCGTAATAATCGGTACGGATGATATTGGGGCAATAAAAGAATTCCCCCGCAGTCAGCGGCGACGCCTGCGCCCTGGCGGTATCGTAGACCGGCAGGACCATTCGGTCCGCAACGTCATCGCCGAACAGTTCTCTCGCCCGGTCCCGGTCCTCCGCGCTCTCCGCCTCCAGGATGCCGAAAACGGAGCGCAGGGCTTCTCTGTGGGACTCCTGCCCGCGGCAGGGGCCGTCGTCACGCAGAAGATAATACACGACCTCCCCGACAGCGTGCTCTCTGCTGTCCGGGTCGTACCTGTCGATGAGATCGTAAAACGCGTCTTCTCTGATTTCCCGCATTGTTTTTACCTGTAGAACAAACCGTACTCTTGTTTCGTGCCCGGGCAGGATCTCGTCCTGCCGGCAGCAGCCGGTCTAATCCAGTTCCCTGTCCATATTGAGCAAAAACGACTCGAGGGAGTCGGACACGGTGTAATAAGTGTCGTCATCGGTATTGCAGCTGTCAATCTGGCAGTAGATCTTTTTTTCCGGATTGTACGCCCAGAGCGTGTCGTCGATCCCGCCGATGACGACATATCCCGGCCAGGATCCCGGAACATCGTAATCCCGGTTGATCTCCTCCAACTCCTCCAGCCTGTAGAAACGGCCGTAGTTGTTCCTGCCGATAGGGCCTTCCCCGCCGTCGTGCTCTGCCATAAAGGCAAGGTAGTCCTCCGGCAGGGCGAGTCCGCCGACTTCCTTTACGGTCTCTTCCGGTCTTTCGTTGAAATCGAACTCCTGAAACATGTCTTCCATTGACTGCGTCATATCAATTTTCCATCCTCTTTCAGTGCGTGTATGATCTGAAGGCCATCAGTCTCCATCCCCCGGACTTCTCCCCAGAAATACCGGACGGGCGCGAGGGAGAGGATCAGCAGGAAGAGATTACAGAAGAAGGCGTAGTTGACGAAATACGCGATCCCGCCGTCGGCGAGGATCTCCGAACGGAAAGCAAGTCCCCCGGATCTCAGGACGGACAGTACCAGGACCAGAAGCAGCGAGGCGGCAGGTCCTCCCGCCAGCGTCGCGATGAGCTTTGACTTTGTATCGATCTTCTTCTCCACAGGGGTGAAGAGATCGTCGAAAACGAGCAGGTTCACCGTCAGCGCTTTCGTGTCCAGAAGCTGTTTTAATTCTTTAATGCCGTCAGTGGCACGACATAGACGCCATCCGGCCGCTTATATGCCGCATTGGACAGACCGGAAAGAACGATCAGGGATGAAGGTGCTTTTCCTCCGTCATTGACGATCTCACCCCGGATGCGGATCAGGTTCTCCGCAGCTTCATCGATCTTGTTTGCACCGAGTTTGATCTCAATGCCGCACCAATTGCCGTCCGGTAACTCGATTACGGCGTCGATCTCGTTGCCTGCATAGTCCTGATAATGATAGAGCGCCGCTCCAAAGGATTCCGCGTAGATTTTCAGATCACGCTCGCACAGTGCTTCGAAGAGGAAGCCGAAAGTCTCCAGATCACTGATTAGTCTCTCCGGCGTCACTTTCAACAGTGCGCATGCCAGGGAAGGATCACAGAAGTGCAGCTTTTCCGCCTGCTTTACCCGAACGGAGGAACGCAGTCTGGCAGCGTATGGCTGCTGATTGTCTGTCAGAAACAGCCGGTTGAAGATATCCAGATAAGTCGCGACCGTCTCTACGTCGATATCCTCATCATCGATCTCTTTGATGTCGTTTTTCAGCCTCCGGTTGGTCGCGGTCGTACTTTCATTGCGTGCCAAAGACCGCAGCAGCAGACGTATCTTCCTACTGTCACGTCTGGTCTCGTCAACACGGTTCACATCGTCGTCGATGACTGCATCCAGATACTCACCGGGCAACAGCGAAATATCCGCGTCGCTTATATCCAGATTCCCGGGCCAGCCGCCGCGCACGGTCAAACGTGCGAGAGTGCGAAGATCGACCTCTCCCGTGATGGACGGAGTCAGTTTCCCTTCACAGAGTTCCTGCAGGCTGACCTTACCACTGGAATCACCGGACTCATAAAGAGACATCGTGCGCATCCGCAGCTTGCCGATCCGCCCGGCTCCGCTGTGGAGCACGCCTTTCCGTTTCGGTGTGGCGGAACCGGTCAGAATGAATTGCCCCTTTTTGCCCCGCTGATCCACGGTATAGCGCACCGCATCCCACAGCGGGGGAACTTCCTGCCATTCGTCGATCAGACGCGGTGTCTCTCCTTCCAGCACCAAGGTGGGGGACATTTCTGCCAACGCACGGTTTTGAAAATTGTTGTCCGGGTTTCCTACCAAAAACTCGCTTCTGCTGTGGTAGGAAGATGTCCAGGTCTTTCCGCACCATTTCGGACCCTCTATACAAACGGCGCCAATTGTGGCAAGATACCGTTCCACTGCAGCGTCGATAATGCGGGGCATATATTTTTCCTTGTTTATGATCTTGGCCATGTACATCACCTCTTATGCAGAAAGCATATCACAATCCGACAGATTTTTCAATTCCAACCCGACATATTTTAAGATTCTAATCCGAGAGATTTTCAAGTTCCAATCCGACAGATTTTATGCTCTAGACCCGATATTTTTTATACGGTGTGGATCCTCACACGGCTGAAGTCGCGAGAGGATCCACAAAACACAAAAGACAGCCGAAGCTGTCTTTGGATACTGGTATATATCCCGGAAATAAGAGAAGAATCGAACCTGTCGTCCCTGACGATCCGGACGCTGTCCGGCAGCGTCAGGGATTCCGTTTTCCAGTACGGAAGCGGCGAAGCGCCGCACGGATCCGTGAAGCCTCACACGACTGAAGTCGCGTGAGGCTTCACATCGAACTCTTTAAACATGTCTTCCATTGACTGCGTCATATCTATTTTCCATCCTCTTTCAGTGCGTGTAAGATCTGGAGCCCGTCGGTCTCCATCCCCCTGACTTCTCCCCAGAAATAATGGACGGGAGCGAGGGAGAGGATCAGCAGGAAGAGATTACAGAAGAAGGCGTAGTTGACGAAATACGCGATCCCGCCGTCGGCGAGGATCTCCGAACGGAAAGCAAGTCCCCCGGATCTCAGGACGGACAGTACCAGGACCAGAAGCAGCGAGGCGGCAGGTCCTCCCGCCAGCGTCGCGATGAGCTTTGACTTTGTATCGATCTTCTTCTCCACAGGGGTGAAGAGATCGTCGAAAACGAGCAGGTTCACCGTCAGCGCTTTCGTGTCCAGAAGCTGTTTTAATTCTTTAATGCCGTCAGTGGCACGACATAGACGCCATCCGGCCGCTTATATGCCGCATTGGACAGACCGGAAAGAACGATCAGGGATGAAGGTGCTTTTCCTCCGTCATTGACGATCTCACCCCGGATGCGGATCAGGTTCTCCGCAGCTTCATCGATCTTGTTTGCACCGAGTTTGATCTCAATGCCGCACCAATTGCCGTCCGGTAACTCGATTACGGCGTCGATCTCGTTGCCTGCATAGTCCTGATAATGATAGAGCGCCGCTCCAAAGGATTCCGCGTAGATTTTCAGATCACGCTCGCACAGTGCTTCGAAGAGGAAGCCGAAAGTCTCCAGATCACTGATTAGTCTCTCCGGCGTCACTTTCAACAGTGCGCATGCCAGGGAAGGATCACAGAAGTGCAGCTTTTCCGCCTGCTTTACCCGAACGGAGGAACGCAGTCTGGCAGCGTATGGCTGCTGATTGTCTGTCAGAAACAGCCGGTTGAAGATATCCAGATAAGTCGCGACCGTCTCTACGTCGATATCCTCATCATCGATCTCTTTGATGTCGTTTTTCAGCCTCCGGTTGGTCGCGGTCGTACTTTCATTGCGTGCCAAAGACCGCAGCAGCAGACGTATCTTCCTACTGTCACGTCTGGTCTCGTCAACACGGTTCACATCGTCGTCGATGACTGCATCCAGATACTCACCGGGCAACAGCGAAATATCCGCGTCGCTTATATCCAGATTCCCGGGCCAGCCGCCGCGCACGGTCAAACGTGCGAGAGTGCGAAGATCGACCTCTCCCGTGATGGACGGAGTCAGTTTCCCTTCACAGAGTTCCTGCAGGCTGACCTTACCACTGGAATCACCGGACTCATAAAGAGACATCGTGCGCATCCGCAGCTTGCCGATCCGCCCGGCTCCGCTGTGGAGCACGCCTTTCCGTTTCGGTGTGGCGGAACCGGTCAGAATGAATTGCCCCTTTTTGCCCCGCTGATCCACGGTATAGCGCACCGCATCCCACAGCGGGGGAACTTCCTGCCATTCGTCGATCAGACGCGGTGTCTCTCCTTCCAGCACCAAGGTGGGGGACATTTCTGCCAACGCACGGTTTTGAAAATTGTTGTCCGGGTTTCCTACCAAAAACTCGCTTCTGCTGTGGTAGGAAGATGTCCAGGTCTTTCCGCACCATTTCGGACCCTCTATACAAACGGCGCCAATTGTGGCAAGATACCGTTCCACTGCAGCGTCGATAATGCGGGGCATATATTTTTCCTTGTTTATGATCTTGGCCATGTACATCACCTCTTATGCAGAAAGCATATCACAATCCGACAGATTTTTCAATTCCAACCCGACATATTTTAAGATTCTAATCCGAGAGATTTTCAAGTTCCAATCCGACAGATTTTATGCTCTAGACCCGATATTTTTTATACGGTGTGGATCCTCACACGGCTGAAGTCGCGAGAGGATCCACAAAACACAAAAGACAGCCGAAGCTGTCTTTGGATACTGGTATATATCCCGGAAATAAGAGAAGAATCGAACCTGTCGTCCCTGACGATCCGGACGCTGTCCGGCAGCGTCAGGGATTCCGTTTTCCAGTACGGA
>CAMKDB010000115.1 GCA_946411155.1 uncultured Faecalibacterium sp. | reverse complement strand
TCCGCTCCGTCGGAATGCCGACGAACCTCCATGAACTTGGCCTTGATGTCACACCAGCGCAGATCGAAGCGATGGCCTCTTCCTGTGAGGAGGCATGCGGCGGTTCCATGGGCTCTGCAAAAGTTCTTTACAAAAACGACATGATCAGGATCTATGAAATGGCAAACAGAGACTGATAATCATTTGGGAACGCAAAAATCCTCCTAAAACGTAATTCTTTTTGGCAAAGGAACACACAATAATCAAAAACAGAATCGCACCCGATGGCGCATATCCTGCCTTTCAGATGCGATTCTGTTATTCATATTCAATTATTTACTAAGCTTTATTCTTTTTCAAAACTGCGATGAGAATTTAGAATCAGTTCTATAGCTTTTCTGCTATTCCTCCACTGAGAAGGTCAGTGTGATCGTATCTTTGAACAGATCGTTCATGAAATCGGTCAAGTTTTTGACATTCAGGGTAAACTCGATCTCTTCCACTTTTTCGATCCCGTTCTCCTCAAAACTGGACGATGTGAACGAAATATCTGAGTATTTGCAGGAATGCGCAGGTAGAGATGTAGCGAAAAACGGATCACACATGATTCCATTTACAGAAACATCCTCCCAATTGAACAGAACCGAATTCTCCGTATCATTCTCAAAATATCCTTTGACTGTATATCCCCAGATTGAATCCTCATCCGTACCTGTCACAACAAACTTCAGTCCATCCTGTTCAAGGATAATGTTATCTGATTCCGCATCCGATCGTCTGAAATAAGCAACTGTTTCTTCGTTCTTTCCTGTCGGATAAACCGTGAAGACTTCTTCCACAATTTTATCTGCCAGCCAATCATTCTCATCATATATGCGAAGTTTGAAACGAAATTCATCCACTGATGAGAGTTCGTATTCCTTCAGCTGATTTTTTGAGAAAGAGATCGTCTCGTTGGATATCTTCCCTGCCGCAACACTTTCAGCCCAGAACGGATCTATCGCACATCCGTTCACTACAGCATCCTCTATGGCAAACATCAGACTGAGGTCCTCTGTTTTGTTCTCACAATAAGCAGTGAATTCAGCCCCGCCATTCTTGTCTTTCACTTCAACGATACGGAACACACACTGGTCATTGTCCACGAGCGTTTCATCAGCTAATGTATAATCCACTTTCGAAACACTGCTTGATGAACTTCCTGTTGAACTACCCGCCGAATTACCGGAAGACGAATTGTCCGAACCGCTTCCAAGTGCCATCGCAGCAAACAGGGCGAATACCAGGATAACAACAATCAGTTTAATAGATTTTCTCATGTTCATTTCCTTTCATCTTGTAGTACATAAAGACCGAAATACTTACTGCCCACTCCAGAAGAAGATCTCTCCAATCAAAAGTCCCGGAAACTGAAGGAATAATCTGGACTCCTTCCATTACGGTTTCAAATCCAATGCAAAAAAATAAAGCCTGCATATAGTCCGAAGCGAAGATCAGAAGTATGGCAAAACTCAGTGCATACGCCCATAGCACATCACAGCCATAATTACGTAGCAGGTTTGCGATTTTACCCAGACTCTCGCTTCCGGAGCCGATCAGTCCCAAATCCCTCAGAACCCGAAGGAAATAGACATCCCTATCTATCCAGAGATAAATAATGACTCCGACGAGGAGCGGGATGAAAATATTCAGAAAAACAATGCAAATTGATTTTTTCATATCATTCTGGATACTCAGTATTTCGGTTCATCGAATAAATGGTATCAAACTAGGTTTTCCGGTGTTCACACCAGTCAGGTGGGAATTTCCAAAAAACTGCCTTCAACAAAAAACTCCGGATGATTCAGAGCATGAATCATCCGGAGCGGAAAATCGACACATATAATTATTCTGTTGAAATGCAGGAATAAAGCGCTTCAAAGCCGTATGCGGCAAGCATGCGATCCACTTCGTGCACGTCGGATATACCCTGATTGAACGCAATGATGAATACACAATCACGGGCAACTTTTGGATATAAAGGAGACATGCCGTAAAGACGAAGCGCTTTCTGAGTCTCCTGGAGGTCGAACCTCGCCGCGAGACAGATCCTGAGGATGACATCCCTCTGCCGTGTCCTTTTTTCTTCCGACACGAGTTTATACCCGTATCCTTCGGAAATATCGGCTGCAAGGAAAACGTCCTGCTGACGTACCTTCTTTTCCCGGAAACGGGCTCGCATATAGGTTGCAAAGGGCTGTTGCTCTTCCGCAAGTTTCTCCTGATTATGGTCGAAATAGGCATTGAGATCGTCCGGCTTCGTCTTCTTCAGGATCTCATTCAGTTTTTCAGTTGTTGTTTTTTCTTCCATAAAACACCTGTCAAGCTAAATTACTTTCCAGCGCTCTGAGCAGTTCCAACCATATCATACCTGCCATCAGATCGATAATGACAATCGCTGTGACGCGCAGAAAGCGATTTTGAATCCTGTTTATTCTTAACGCGTCCAGAAGACCGCGATAATTACCGGAAATCAGGATAAAGGACATAAAGAAACAGAAAGATATTACTCTGTTTGCCCAAACTACACCTTCCGGTTCAGTTCCTTTCCCGGGCATCGAAAGACAACCGCCTAACAAAACAATATAACCAAGAGCAGAATAGACACGGGTCGCGATCTTACCGCTTCTGATCCCCGGCAACGACACGACCCACCCCTTACGCTCCGGTTCCGGAACGGAAACAACGTCTGAATGCAAAGCAACGTTCAGTGCATCGATCAGTTCATCAGCAGAAGCATAACGATCCGAAGCTTCGATCCTTGTACACTTCTCGATCACAGGCGCAAGCCTTCCCTCCGCTCTTCTGACCTGAGGGAATTCTCCCGTCAGCATCCTGTTCAGAACGACGCCGACCGCATACAGATCCGTCCTGATATCAGAAGAACGGAAACCGTACTGTTCAGGAGCTGCATAGCCATATGTCCCGAGCAGAACAGTATCCTGCCCCCGCTGCGGATCAACCCATTTTGCTGCGTCCAGATCCAGCAGCGTTACTTCCATCCTGTCCGAGAGGATGATATTTGCAGGCTTGATGTCCCTGTGGACGATAGGCGGCGTGATCCTTTCTAAATAGCGAAGGATTTCACAGAGCTGTCTTGTGATATGAACAGCCTCCTGCTCAGTCAGAACCGTTCTGATGTTGAGCAGATCCTCCAGCGAAGTGCCGTCGATATATTCCTCAATCAGAATCAGAACGTTCCCGTCCTCGATCAGTTCGTAGATACGAGGCGTATGGGGAATCGGATAATCTTTCAGGAAACGGAATATCCCCAGGTCATAGACCGTCAGCGTCTTCTTGACAAAGACCCGGTTCGTTTCGGTGTGCTGTACCAGAAAAACACCATGCTCTTTGTTGAGCGTGGCGATCTCCCGATAGAATGAGAGTGCTGTCCTGTCCTGAAGTGTCACGTAACCGTCTTCCTTTGATGATTGCTATTATTATATTACTGAAACAAAGGTCGAATTACCACCGCAGAGGTGGTAATTCGGCACTACCGGGCATTGCATTCTATCATGTTCCGTCTTCCGGCAACAGTGATTTACATTGCCTTTCCAGAAAATACACAAATCGCTCACATATGTAATCCTCACAGTGGTATAATACAAAAAAGGTTCGAAGTTGTTCGAAATTGTATCGGACAACTCTTCATCTGTTGAGGTAAATAACTATGGTCCTTCATGATCAAAACAGCGGGCTGTACGATTCCGGAGACGATTGGCTCAAAAAAGAGATCGACAGAGAGCGCAACATGTCTGCATGGGAACTGGACGGAAGAGAAGCCGCCAGGCTTGCCCATGAAAAGCACTGCGAAGCGGAAGCTGTACGTTCACTTCATCAGCAAAACTGTGATGTGCGTCAGGTCGCAGCAGAACACGCAAGCGTCCACCGCGGCTCCATTCCGCCGGTGACCGCTCCTGTACGGGTGTCCGGCCCCCCGTCACGCAGAAGCAAGTCCAAGACGGCTTCCAATTTCATCGTAACGTTCTCGATCGTCTTTTTCGTTATCATCCTCGTGAATGCAATCAGCATGATCTCCGCATTCTCCGACGGTCCCTTCTTCGTAATCTTGCCCTTCTTTTTCTTTATATTCACACTGATTATCATTCTCAGTGTTATTTTTAACATCAAACACAGCAAGGAGAAATAACATGGAATTCGTATTCATTTTACTTGGCATCCTGATCCTGATTGTCCTTCCGATCATCATTTCCTGCCTCTGTATCGTCCCGCAGGGCAATGCCTGGGTCGTTGAGCGTCTCGGTAAGTATTCCGCCACCTGGGACGCTGGCCTTCATCTGAAGACCCCCGTCATCGAGAAAGTCGTCCGCAAGATCTCCATGAAAGAGCAGGTCGCCGACTTCGAACCACAGTCAGTTATCACAAAAGATAACGTCACCATGAACGTGGACTCCGTCGTCTACTTCAAGGTCATCAATCCCCCGGCACTCACCTATGGTGTCGAGCGTCCTATCGCCGCTATCGAGAATCTCTGCGCGACCACACTGCGCAACATCATCGGTTCCATGACACTGGACGAGACACTCACCAGCCGTGAGAAGATCAACAATGAAACAATCAAGGTCCTGGACGAAGCCACAAACAAATGGGGTATTGACATCACCCGTGTCGAAGTTCAGAACATCACACCTCCGAAATCCATTCAGGAAGCAATGGAGAAACAGATGAAGGCAGAGCGTGAAAAACGTGCCGTCATCCTTGCCGCTGAAGGTGAGAAGCAGGCCGCCATCACCCGTGCCGAAGGTGAAAAGGAATCTGCGATCCTCCGCGCTGACGCAGACCGTGAGGAACGCATCCGTACTGCACAGGGTGAAGCTGAGGCTATCCGTGCCGTTGCACAGGCTCAGGCAAACGCCATCGAACTGATCAACAGCGCCAGACCTTCCTCCGAATATCTCTCCATCCGCTCCATGGAAGCTGCTGAGAAGATGGCAGACGGTCAGGCGACCAAGATCGTCGTTCCCTCCAGCCTTCAGGATGTGGCAAGCCTTGCCACTGTTTTCCGTGAGACGAAATAACGTTTTGACATAGAGCAATTATTCATACGCACATACCCGGGAACCCAATGGGCAAAACACAAAATAATAATACCTGCAAAGGAGATTTTCTTATGAGAGACGTTCTTGCGTTGACCAAGTACGGCAAGATCCGCGGGGATTATTTTGACGGTGTGTACCGTTTCCTCGGCGTGAGATATGCCAAACCGCCTGTGGGCGAATTGCGTTTTATGCCTCCCCAACCGCCGGATGTCAGTCCGGTGATCGTGGACGCAAAGCAGTATGCACTTAAGTGCTGGCAAACGGATACGCCAAGGATCGAAGTTCCCGAAGTTGCAAATTCTAAATACAATCTGATCAACCAGGAACTCGTCACAGGCAATATGGAAATGGGCAAAGGGCCTCAGTCCGAGGATTGCCTTGCTCTCAATGTCTGGACCCCATCCCTGACCAAGGGACAGCGTCTCCCCGTCATGGTATGGCTTCACGGCGGCGGCAATGTTGCCGGCACCCCGGAATGCCCCCATCAGGACGGATTCAATATGGCGAAGAAAAACAACGTCGTCATGGTCAGTGTATCTCACAGGCTGAATCTGTTCGGTTATATGGATCTGACACATCTGGGCGTTGAGAAATACGCGCAGACCTGCAACATCGGTAACCTGGACATGGTCGCAGCGTTGCAGTGGGTCCATGACAACATCGACTGGTTCGGAGGAGATCCGGACAACGTCACGATCTTCGGCGAATCCGGTGGCGGTGGAAAAGTCGCTCAGCTTCTCGGTATGCCCTCAGCCAAAGGTCTCTTCCACAAAGCGATCATTCAAAGCGGCGGTTTCCAGGCAGCTGAGCCGAAATACGGTCAGGCCGATACGGACGCGTTCCTGGAGCATCTTCACATCACCAGAGAGAATCTGGACGATCTCCAGAAAATGCCTCCGGAAGATCTGATCAAAGCGATGCGTGAAGTGAATGCCACGAGAGAAAACGGCAATTATCTGAACTTCCCTGTCGAGTTCGACGGAAATGTGATCAAGTATAATCCGTTTGACGGTGCGGAAGGTTCCGAATACTGCAAGGACATCCCGCTGATCATCTGCTACACTAAGCAGGATATGGCCCTGATTGCTCTCTTCAATCCGGAAATGTTTGAGATCACGGATGAGACGCTTCCCGATATGCTGAAGAAATCCGGTTATACACCCGAACAGACT
>CAMKDB010000114.1 GCA_946411155.1 uncultured Faecalibacterium sp. | reverse complement strand
TGTTTTCAGGATTTCGAAAGGGTCTGTTATTTTGGAGCAGGGTGGTCAGATATCAAGGTCGAGCGTGGGACGAAGCTGATATTCCGGGAAAGCCTCATGGATCTCTTGGACGATTTCCATGAACAGACTGTCTCTGTCTTTGACGCTGAAGTCGAGAATGATATCGAAATTCATGATTTTTTCGGTTTTGTTGAGGTAGAAGCCATGCAACTGAAGTACCCCGTCATGAGCGGAAGCGATCTTCGTCACGGCAGATCTCATGGCTGCAGTTTCATCATCCGATAAATTCCTTGAGTAGATTCCGATTCCAGCAAGGATGATGTTATGCTCGGCATAGACTTTTTCAGCGATCCGTCGCTCAAGAGCATCGATCTGTTCCGCAGTGTAGGAATCAGGAATTTCGACATGAACAGAACCGATCAATTTTTCCGGCCCGTAACTGTGGAGAATCAGGTCATAAACGCCGCTGACGTCCGGCTCGGATTCCAGAATGGTCTTTTTGACTCCGTGGATCGTTTCAAAATCGACCCTGTGACCAACGATGTCGTCCAGAGCGTCAAGAAGCATCTCGATACCCGCCTTGATAATGAAAACCGCAATTGCGACACCGACCCAGGCTTCCAGATTGATGTGCAGAGTCAGGGAAAGAAGGGCAGTGACCAAAACGGAAAAGGAGAGGATCGCATCAAAAGTCGCATCGGATCCGGAGGCGATCAGAGAATCAGAATGGACCTTTTCACCTATGGATTTGACATATCGTCCGAGAAAGACTTTGACGAGAACGGCAACAGCGATGATCAGCAGGGAAACCGGGGAGTAGTCTGGCGATTCAGGATGAATGATCTTCTTAATGGACTCCACGATAGCGGTGACACCGGCATACAGCACAAGCATGGAAACGATCGTTGTACTGAGATATTCGATCCTCCCGTGACCGAGCGGATGCTTTTTATCCGGGGTTTTTGAGGCGAGTTTCGTGCCGATGATCGTAACGACAGAAGAGAGCGCATCGGAGAGGTTATTCACCGCGTCAAGAACTACTGCGATCGAATGAGTCGCCAGACCGACGATAGCCTTGAATGCTGCCAGAAGAACATTAGCAAGGATTCCGAGAACGCTGGTACGCACAATTTTCTTTTCACGCGCATCAACTGAAACTGGTGCAGTTGAAACTTTTTCCATTTTTATTCCTTTATAGTATCCGGACAGTTCAGTCCAAGGAAGTTGTCCGCAGGTAATGAATTATTTCTGGGAGAGAGGGATCTCAACGACTTCCGCCATTTTCGCAAGGCAGATCTCAATCTGTTCGGAGATCTCTTTAACGAGCCGACCGGAGATCTCCTCGTTCTTCTCGTTTTCCAGATCCGAATAGAGGCGGTCCTTAATCTCCGAACTCAGTTTTTCCATTCGGGATTCAAAGGAACCCTTCGGGACGAGCATTCTGACAACTCTCGGCAGATTGATATTCAGCAATGCGTCCTGCATCTTCTCCTGACCAAGAGCCAGAACCAGAATCGATACGATCATTCCGACGATGATTCCCTGAGGTCCGTTCGCAATCATTGCGATTCCGCTTCCTCCGCAGAGGAGACCGACAAGAATGGACACGATCGTATCAATCATCCAGGTAACCTCGTTTACGGCGAAAATATCTCTGGCCTCAACTTTCACATCCAGATCAGAAAGAGAAAGATAGGAATTCAGACTGAGTGCGGAATACGGGACATTATGCCGGACACAGATAGGAATGGTGTGTTCTTCCAGTTCCCCTGCGATCTTCTTCAGCCATCCGGATACCGGTTTGGCAAGTATCGCACGGGCCTCATCCGTATGGAGATAAGCGTCGATTTCGTTCTGAAGCACGTTATCGATATCGGAAAGACGCTCGATTGCTCCGTTTCTCCATCGGCCGATGACTGGTTTGGCAACATTCTCAAGGATAGGATCGACCATGGCATCCACGGTGTCATGATAGAGCTCACCGATATGCTTTTTGACAAGGTCTTCCACGACACTCGATTTTTTGAGTTGTTCGAGTTCTTCCTTGAATTCGCGCAGTTCCTCATCGATCCTTCCGCAATAAGCCAGACCGTTTGCTACGGAGAACTCCGGCTCAGAACCGCGGATGACGATTGCTTCGGGGAATACTTCCGCGCACCAGTCGCGGATGGGAGGAAGTTTGGAGACGCCGCCTGTCAGGAAGATCAGTTCCGGCTGTTTTTCTTTAATGTTGTCCCGGACCTGGCGGAGACTGTCCATGAAGACTTCCCTGAAGGACTTGTTTCCGAGACGCTCGACTTTCTGATCAATCAGTTTGCCTGCGATCTCGGGATCCATACGGATCGTGAGTTTGATCGGGATCATGCTCTGGCGTATGGTGACCGAAGTCACGCAGGGGTTCTCTTTCCAGAAGTCCTCGTCCGAGAAATACTTTTCCTTTAGTCTGCGGGCAGCAAATTCACAGTAACTGCGCCATGCCTCGCTTTCAGAAAAAATGCGGCGGATTTTTTTGGGATCAAAAGCACGGGAAACAGCGTCTTCCAGAAGGATCTCGTCCATTACGCCTCCACCGAGGAAAACCTCGCCGCCGGTCTGGAGTTCTTCCTCGTGCCCGCTGGTGATATAGGCAAAGTCCGTGGTGGATGAACCAATATCAACGACAAGGACCGGTCTTGACATAATATCGTATCCGACCTGAAGATGTTTAGACTGACATGCGCTGACGAGTGCCGCACGGGATTCGGAAACGATCTTGGCTGGAGGGTAACCAACTTTTTCAAAGATTTCCCGGTATTCTTCCCGAGTCATGCGGTCCCAACCGGCCGGACAGCCGATATAGAAGCAACTGTCCTCACCGCGGATCAGGTCTCCGTTCAGATACAGTTCACCAAGCACACCACCGGCAAAACTACGGATATCCTTCGCAGCATCAGAAGAAGTAAGGAACCGGCTTTTGAACCGCAGCTTCCGGGTCTGGGCTTTCGGTTCGTAGCATGCGCTTTCACCGACGATCAGGTTACCTTCCTGAGACATGGCGTAAGCGGTAATGAAACTTTTGGCTTCCTGAACGGTCAGGATCTCTGGCACCGTATCTTTTGTCCGGTCCAGTTTTGCAATCGCACTCTCGGCATCGCCGAGATCAAATCCATAGAAAATGTCCATTTATTTTTCGCTCCCCAGAGAAGCAAGTCCTTTTTTCAGCAGGACGCCGTCTGTAGTAAATGCCGGGCGCAGCGTACCCTTTTCGTAAGCAGGGATCTGATCGAACCAGCGCACATTCTCTTCTGAATAATCCACCGTCTCGATCTGACGGTTATGAAGATAGAACTTGATCTGAGAGATCATCTCCTGAGAAGCGTCATCATCTTTCGTAGCATAGGCGGCTTCCAACAGGTGTGCGAGCAGATCCAGTTCTTCTTTGTTCACGGACTCTTTACGTTCTTTCAGATCTTTTCTGGCCTGAATACGTTCAGAAGTACGGATGTCTTCCAGATTTCGGTCGATGATCAGCACGGTGGAAAGAACGGAGCGGTATACTTTCTGTATATCAACGACGATCTCTGCCTGAATTTCCTCCTGCTTATCTGTTTTTTTGCGATGGGCGGTCATCCCGGCGAGAATACCGAAAAGTCCGCAGAGGATGACTGCTGCCGCGGGAAGGTACAGGTTCAAGGGATCCGCACTGGCATAAAACACATAGATCCAGTTTCCGGCCGTTCCGAGACAGAAAAGAAGACATAACAGGAGCCACAGCACGAAGAACGGGGAGCGTTTGCCTTTGACGGGGGCATCGTTATACTTTGTCCGTTTCCATAGTTGTGTCTCTCCGGAGGTGTCAAGAAAGGAAGCAGCGTTCTTCGCGGTCTGGATCATGCGGTTGGCGGCGTCTTTAACTGCATCGCTCTCGTCATCATTGCTGAATGAATAAAGCATGCGGTCAAACTGGTTTTCCACCTCTTTGATCGTTGCAGAAACAGATCTGTTTTTTGACAGAAGAGAGAGAAACCGCTCTTTGTCCTGTTCTAGATAGGATTGGAAAGTTGCCATGATGATCACCTGCAAAGAATTTTTATCATTATACCACTCAATCTGGCATGAAAAAACAGCAGACCGGAGTTTCCGGTCTGCTGTGTCTGGCCTCACATCAGGTCAGATGCAGCTCCATGGAAGAATTGAAGAAACGGAACATCCCGTCAAGCGCCTCGAAGGATACGGCACCCTTCATGGAGAGAGAGATGCTGCAACCATCCCGGTACCAGAGTGCGATGCCTGCCTCATCCGAAGAGGTTTGGATAACAGCGCGTGTATCCCCATCTGAGACAGTTTCTTCAGCAGTCCAGGGGAAATACATTCCGGACAGATTCTGAAGAGATGCGGAACGGCGGATGCGGAGATTGTATTCTGTTTCTCCTAAGAAAAAGTTCAGGCTGTAAAGAAGAGGAGTGCCACGTACGGTCATCCAGAACGCGTTGGCTGCGTCTTCTGGCAGACGGAGACGGATACCTGCATCAAGGAATTCCTTTTCAGAGACTACCGTGACCGGATTTGTGAGCTGAGCCTCTTCTTTCGGCTCATCCTTCGATTCGGAATCGGATTTGGTTGCGATGACATAAGCTGCCGCAGAGACAGCGGCAACGATTGCCAGCGAGAGGAGGTGTTTCATCATATCTATTGTTCTCCTTGTCAGTGATCTTTGCTTTGTTGTTTCAACTGGCGGAGCGTCCAGAGAAAACCTTTGGCCGTCCGCATACCGGCATCACGGAAATGATTTCCAGGATTCCAATCCAACTGACAGGAACGAAGCTGTTCATCTTCCTGCAGAATGCGGTAGCAATCCCGGATACAATCTCCTACGGTGGACATGACCGGGTTTTTCGTCTTATCTTCCCGGTCTCCCAAAGACAAGTATACACACCGAGTATGTATTTTCTGTGAAGATTGGAAAGCCAGCCAGTCGGGAAACCATACGGAGGGGGAAGCAGCTGCGACTGCAGAGAACACATCGGTCTGATACGTTGCCCAGAGAGAAAAAAGCGCGGCGAGTGAATAACCACCGATCACGACAGGGATTCCGTCTGTGGTTCCGAAAAGATTCCGGTATTCGGGAAGCAGATCCATAATCCGGTCCAGTGTTTCTTTTGCGCCGCACCCGAAAGGTTCATTCCCGAAAACAGGCGGTGCCTCCCATGGTGAGAGATCCCTGTTCCAGTCGGACACCCTGAATACAAGCAGAGCAAAGGAAGGCGCACCATGGCGGGTCAGATAATCCGTCTCTTCATGGATCTGTTCTTCCTCTGAACTGTCTGATGGCTGGATCAGTAAAAATTTCGGAGAAGCAGATGTCGCCAATACGGGAAAAGAATCATTAAGAAGATGTGTCTCCATTATGCTGTTCCTTTCAAGGGTTTCTTGACGGAGGTCCCAATTCTTCGTATACTTGCGGCAAGGGTACAAAATGGGAGGTCTCAATATGTTTGGATTGAAAGCAATTATCTATGTTCTTGCCGCAGTTACACCGGCAATCGTTCTGCTGATATATGTTTACCGTCATGACAGAGTCGAGAAGGAACCAAGCGGCCTTCTGATCCGTCTGCTTGTTCAGGGCGTTCTTTCTGCTCTGATGTCCATGTCGCTCGAGGAGTTTGGCGAACGTGTGCTTGGACTGTTCTTCTATGAGGATACAGCATGGTACTGGATCCTGTTTGCGTTCCTTGTAGTTGCGGTAGCGGAGGAAGGCACCAAATTCATGCTTATGAAGAGATTGACCTGGCGCAATCCGAATTTCAATTTCCGTTTCGACGGTATCATTTATGCAGTGTTTGTATCTCTCGGATTCGCCGCATTCGAAAATATCGGTTATGTTTTCGGATACGGATTGTCGGTCGCACCGTCCAGAGCGTTGCTCTCCATCCCCGGGCACATGGCATTTGCCGTTTACATGGGTTACTATTATGGACGTGCCCGTTGGTATGAGAACTACGGTTACAGGGAAGAGTCCAATAATTCTCTTTGGGCAAGCTTCCTCTCTGCGGTATTTTACCATGGATTCTATGATGCTTGCGCAATGATCGGCACAAATCTCTCCATGATCGTATTCTTCATCTTCGTTGCTGTAACTTATTACCGCGCTTTCCGTACGATCAGAAAAGAGTCGCAGATGGATGCCCCGATTATCTGAGAGGAAATCCGGATTAGAATTTGACCGGTCTGCTTCTTTTGAAGCAGACCGATTTTATTGGCAGGTACCCAGAAGAATGGTACAATCTGGTTGCAGAACGCAAGGAATGAT
>CAMKDB010000113.1 GCA_946411155.1 uncultured Faecalibacterium sp. | reverse complement strand
GGGGATCTGAAGATGGCGCTCGCCTGTTACCTGATGGGGCTGATGGCACTGGTCCTGGTGCTGGCTTCTGAGAGTATCGTCGGTGCACTGGGACTGGAAGATTCCATTCTGGGGATACTGGTCTTTTCCTTTGCGGGACTTGTCATCGCGGTCTGGCACCGATGCGGTTTCCTCAATGTCTCGGACGCCATCGCGGTTCAGCGGGGGATCCGGACCTTCGTGGATCCGGCGTTCCCGATGTTTCCGGTGATCGTCATCATGGCGTATCTGCTGGCGCTGCTCATTGGGATGACCGTGCCGAAGACCAGGATCTCACGTTATGAGATCGAGCAGATGGACGAGACCGTTTTTGACGGGATGGAGATCCCCGAAGGGATCGAGATCCTGGAGAAGAACGGAGAGCAGCTCTCACTGGTTTTCACAAAGAAAACAAAATAACTGCTGTGTTCTGCACATCTGGAGAAGGCGCAGGACCGGCGATCGTCGCGAATCATGCGCAGCCGCTTCGGTTGCGCATCTGTTTTTTCGGTATCGCGGCGCAACCGGAATCGCAGGAAGATCATATAGGAAGACAGTACAGAAGGAGACGGACAGATGGAAAACGTTAGCACGAAGATCCCTTTTGAGGGACTGAGAAATACCAGGGATCTGGGCGGTATGGTCACGAAGGACGGCAGAAAGATCCGGAAAGGGATGCTTTTCCGCAGCGGACTTCTTGCACATGCGACGGAAAAGGATCTGGTCCAACTGTCCGGCCTTGGACTGAGACGGATCTATGACTTCCGGGATACCCGGGAACGGACTGAGACACCGGATCCCGAGATTCCCGGCGCGGTCAATCTCCATCTGCCGGTACTCCCAGAGACCGCTCCGGGCGTCACCAGGGGTGAGGAAGCGGAAGCGGGTGCGGCAAAGATGTTCCTCGGTTTCATCGAAGAACCGAGACGGGCGCTCGACATGATGGCTGAAAACTACAAAAAATTCGTGGAACATCCGCAATGCCGCAGGCAATACGGAACTTTTCTGCGCGACATACTGGAACAGGCTTCCGAAGCAGATGAGAAGAAAGAAAAGGCCGCTTTTCTGTGGCATTGTTTCGGCGGAAAAGACCGTGCGGGATTCGGCTCGATGATCCTGGAAGGAATGCTCGGAATCGACCGGGAATCCATAATCGCCGACTACATGCTCACCAACCGGTTCACAGGCGACGCGACGGACCTGATGGCGGAACAGTACAGGGACCGTCTTGTTGACTATTTCGGCGAAAAAGCGGATGCGCTCTTTGCCAATTTCCGGGAAGCGATGTCCTGTATGACCGAATCGAAGATGGAATATATCCAGACTTCCTATGAAAGCATAGAGAAAACATATGGGGATTTCGATACGTTCTGTACGGAAGGACTCGGTCTCGGTGCGGAAGACCGTGATCAATTCAGAGCACTGTTCCTGGAGGAGATAGGATGATCCGTTCATCTGTCCATCGCTATTCATTTGAGGACGGAGCGGTCCAGCGTGTCCAGAAAGTCTGTCTGGAAAGTTGGGACGGGCTCCGTTTCCTGCGTCCGGAACCTTCTCCTGACGCCTTCGCTAAACTCTGCAGTCTGTACGGAGAATATATCATCAAAAAATATGCAAAGATCTTCGGGAAAGTCGTCCTCTTCCGGATCCCCCCGGGAACGAAGATCCCGTTTCCTGTTGAAGATCCCGAATACGGCAGGATCGTCGACGCATGCACCGCGGTCTCTGCCGCGTTCCGCAAAGAGATCCGCTGTGAAAGGGGAAAGCTGATCTTCAGAAACGCGGCGGTACGCGCGTTCTACGAGGAACTGAAACAGAAAGGCTGCCTGTACCTGGCGGAAGGGGAACGTTCGTCGGTATCGATTCTGCCTGTGGGGGAAGAACTGGGATTTCTTTCCCGTTCCTGCCCGGATGCACAGCTGAAGGTCAATGCCTCGTTTTTCGTGATGGATATTCTGGATGTCGCCACGGCATATGACCGGATCGGTGTGCCGATCGGACTCTGTGTACGGGACGGTGAGATCCTGAATCCGCCTCTTTTCGACCGTGAAGCACTCCTGGTGGACGGAGCGGGAAAGGTCTCTGTGCGCAAATTCTCTCTCAGTGAGATCAGTGTGGAGATCGGCGGAGTGAGATACCGCGACGGAGAAAATGCCGTGTTCTGCACCCGGCCGAAGCGGAAACGGACGCCAAAGGGCGGTTTCGACTGGATCGTCGTGGGCAACCGCGTCGTGGCGTTCCGCTCAGGCGGAGATACACTGATCCCCTCCGGAGGCTTCGCCGTTCATCTGGACCGTTCTCCTGATTCTACCGCGGACCGCAAAGTACGGTATTCCGGAATGGAAGAGATCCGGTTCGGGATCCAGGTCGGGAACAGCGTGGCTGTGGACGGTGTCAGGACAGCGGGTTTCGTATCGCCGTTCTACAATTTCCTGCAGTTCTGGAAACCTTCCTATCCGCCTTCTTTCTATCCGCTGAATTACAAAAAAAGCCGTGCTCCGCGCATCGTGCTCGGTGCGGACAGCGCGGACATGCCGGTACTGCTCTGGTTTGAAGGCGCGGGAAAATTCGGATATGAGGCCGGGAAGGACAGCAGCGGCGTCTCGCTCAGCGAAGCGGCGGACATCTGCGCGGATCTCGGAATCCGGAACGGAGTTCATCTGGACGGCGGCGGCTCCGCACAGATCCTGATCGGGAACAGCCGGGAACTGCTCATCTCGGACCGTGATCCTTCGGATCTCAGCGAGCAGGAAAGAGCGGTTTCCATGGGGCTTTTCGTCCCGTGACGGTCGTCCTTTGTGAGCCGTGCTTCTTTACTTCCATCGGTGCCGATGATAAAATGAATATAACTGTGGAATGCAGATTATTATGAAAGAAAAATCATTAATTGGGAGGATTCTATGGCAAGAAAAATGCTGACCATGGACGGCAACCAGGCCGCCGCTCATGTATCCTATGCATTTACTGATGTTGCCGCTATCTATCCGATCACGCCCTCTTCCGTCATGGCAGAACATGTGGATGAGTGGTCCGCAAAGGGTCGGAAGAACCTGTTTGGCAACACGGTACAAGTGGCCGAAATGCAGTCCGAAGGTGGCGCGGCAGGTGCCGTCCACGGCTCTCTGGCCGGTGGCGCTCTGACCACCACGTTCACTGCTTCTCAGGGTCTGTTGCTCATGATCCCGAACATGTACAAGATCGCTGGCGAATTGCTGCCCTGCGTTATCAACGTATCTGCTCGTGCTCTTGCAACACACGCCCTGTCCATCTTCGGTGATCACTCCGACGTGCTCGCCTGCCGTCAGACCGGCTTCGCGATGCTCGCTTCCGGCAGTGTTCAGGAAGTTATGGACCTGACCGCAGTCTCTCACCTCTCCACCATCAAGGGCCGTGTCCCGTTCCTCAACTTCTTCGACGGTTTCCGTACCTCTCACGAGATCCAGAAAGTCGAAGTATGGGATTACAACGAGCTCGGCGAGATGCTGGACTGGGATGCTGTCGCAGAGTTCCGCAAGAACGCGCTGAACCCTGAGCATCCTGTTACCCGCGGTACAGCCCAGAACCCGGATATCTTCTTCCAGGCGAAGGAAGCCGCGAACCCCTTCTACAACCGTCTGCCCGAAGTGGTGGAAGGCTACATGGAAGAGGTCAACAAGCGCATCGGCACCGATTACAAGCTGTTCAATTACTACGGCGCACCCGATGCTGAGACCGTTCTCGTCGCGATGGGCTCTGTCACAGAGACCGCACAGGAGACGATCGACTACATGCTCGCCAACGGTGAAAAAGTCGGTATGGTAAAGGTACACCTCTATCGTCCGTTCTCCACCGCTCACCTGCTCAAGGCGCTCCCGGCCACGACCAAGACTCTGGTCGTTCTGGACCGCACCAAAGAGCCCGGCGCGCTCGGCGAGCCGCTCTATCTGGATATCTGCTCCGCACTGCGCGGCACAGCATTCGCGAACGTCCGCGTCGTCGGCGGCCGCTATGGCCTCGGCTCCAAGGACACCACGCCTGCTCAGATCATCGCAGCATTCCGCAACGGACAGGCCGAAGATCCCAAGCCGCATTTCACCCTCGGCATCGTGGACGATGTGACCTATCTGTCCCTGGATACTCCCGAAAATCCTGATACAGCGCCTGCTGGCACCACCAGCTGCAAATTCTGGGGCCTCGGTTCCGACGGTACTGTCGGCGCGAACAAGAACTCCATCAAGATCATCGGCGACCACACCGATATGTTTGCACAGGCGTACTTCGATTACGACTCCAAGAAGTCCGGCGGTGTCACAGTATCCCACCTCCGCTTCGGCAAGAGCCCGATCCACAGCACTTACCTCGTCAACAAGGCGGACTTCGTTGCATGCCACAACCCGGCGTACATCGGCAAGTTTGACCTGGTGGAAGACCTCAAACCGGGCGGCACCCTGCTGATCAACTGCCAGTGGGATGCAGAAGAACTCGAAAGACGTCTCCCGGCAAAGGATAAGCGCTACATCGCGGCCAACAACATCAATGTCTACACCATCAACGCTTTCGCGATCGACAAGAAGCTCGGTCTGCGCGGCAAATACAACCTGGTGCTCCAGAGCGCGTTCTTCAAACTCGCTGCCATCATCCCGGAGGATGACGCCATCAAGTACATGAAGGAAGCTGCTCTCAAGTCCTACGGCGCCAAGGGTGAAGACATCGTCAAGATGAACTACAACGCCATCGACGAAGGCGCTAACGCCGTCGTCAAGATCGATGTTCCCGCCTCCTGGGCAACCGCTGAAGGCGAGACCGCGAAAGAGACCGTCACCGGCGACAACGCCGAACTGGTCAAGTTCGTGGAAGACATCGTCGTACCGATCTCCCACAAACGCGGCGATCTGCTGCCTGTCTCCACCTTCACGAAAGGCTATGAAGACGGCCACATGCCCAACGGCACCGCTGCTTTTGAGAAACGCGGTATCGGCGTCGTCGTTCCCAAGTGGAATCCCGCCAACTGCATTCAGTGCAACTTCTGCGCTTATGTCTGCCCGCACGCCGTCCTGCGTCCTGTCGCCATGACAGAAGAGGAACTGGCAGCTGCACCTGCAGGCACAGCCAGCAAGGATATGACCCTTGTCCCCGGTATGAAATTCGTCATGACCGCTTCCGTGCTCGACTGCACCGGCTGCGGCTCCTGCGCGAATGTCTGCCCCGGCATGAAGGGCGAGAAGGCGCTTGTCATGACTCCTCTGGACGACGTGATCGGCGAACAGGAAGTCTTCAACTATGGCCTCGGCATCGACCGCAAACCGGAAGTCGCCGCCAAGTTCCCGAAGACCACCGTCAAGGGCAGCCAGTTCGAGCAGCCTCTGCTTGAGTTCTCCGGCGCCTGCGGCGGATGCGGTGAGACCCCCTATGCGAAGCTCGTCACCCAGCTCTACGGTGACCGCATGCTGATCGCGAACGCGACCGGATGCTCCTCCATCTGGGGCGGTTCCGCACCTGCAACTCCTTACACCACCAACAAAGAGGGACGCGGTCCTGCATGGGCGAACTCCCTGTTTGAGGACAACGCAGAGTACGGCTTCGGCATGCTCCTCGCTCAGAATGCACGCCGTCAGCACGTGATCGAGAAGGTCAAGGCTCTTGCGGAAGTGGCAGAGAAGGAAGAAGTCAAGGCAGCCATCGAAGGATACCTCAACACGGTCTCCGACGGTGAAGCCAACAAGGAAGCCACAAAGAAACTCGTCGCTGCTCTCGAAGCCTGCGACTGCGACAACAAGCTCCGCAAGGAGATCCTCGAAGAGAAAGACGTCCTCGCCAAGAAGTCCATCTGGGCGTTCGGCGGTGACGGCTGGAGCTATGATATCGGCTTCGGCGGTGTGGACCATGTCCTCGCTTCCGGCAAAGACATCAACGTGCTCGTCTTCAACACCGAGGTCTACTCCAATACCGGCGGTCAGTCCTCCAAGGCGACCCCGACCGGCGCTGTCGCACAGTTCGCTGCAGCCGGTAAGGAAGTGAAGCAGAAAGACCTGGCCGCGATCGCCATGAGCTACGGCTATGTCTATGTTGCACAGGTCGCTATGGGTGCTGACTACAACCAGACCATCAAAGCGATCACCGAAGCTGAGAGCTATCCGGGTCCGTCCCTCATCATCGCCTACGCTCCGTGCATCAACCACGGTATCCGCGGCGGCATGGTCTCCGCACAGACTGAGATCAAGAAGGCAGTTGCTGCAGGCTACTGGAACAATTTCCGTTACGATCCGCGCCGTGCTGAGCAGGGCCTCAACCCG
>CAMKDB010000112.1 GCA_946411155.1 uncultured Faecalibacterium sp. | reverse complement strand
AAGCCGTGTCCGCCGACTTCATGGTTGCGGTACAGTTCCCTGACCTCATGCGTCTCGACTTTTGAGATATCGACGAATTTCATGCCGGGGAAAGGCGGTTCCGTGACTTTATAATTCAGGACGCCGTATCCCAGATTGAACGTGCACTTGACACCGTACTCATCAAACAGGGGAACCAGTCTCCTATCCTGAACCACACCGTCATCATAGCTCAGGGTGAAAACTTTCGACTTTCCGCCCGGGAACAATAAAGAATCAAACCTTTTGCCCATTTATGACCTCTTTTCAGAAATGGTCCACAAGTTGTGGACCATTTCTTTCTGATTATTCAGTTGTTTCTCCGCAAATCGGGGCGGGATTGCCGAATTTCCAGGCAGAATTGTTGTCCGCGACTACTGAGACCTTGTTGCCCTCGAAAGTCAGTGTGTACGTATCCTGGATGCAGGTCTCCGCCCATCTGCCGTTCATGACAAGGACATTGTCCTCTTTCCAGTATGCGTCTCCGAGATAGAGCTGTGTAAGGTCTTCCTTCTTTCCAATCAGATTGGAGAACCGGACTCCATTGGTCGAGAACCTGATCTTCTCTGCCCGTCCGCTCTTCGTTACGAAATCCCAGACAAAGCCGTAATCATCGAAATCCAGTTTGAAGCGTTCGATGCCGTCCGGCAGCGTGCCAATCATGAAGTTCCCGCCGAAGGGTGTGAAATTGCCACTGGTGATCTTGTATTCTTTTCCGCTGACCGCTGCCACACAGGGGCTGAAAGGCTGACATTTTGGATTGCCGATGTTCAGGCGGTTCAATTTCCTTTGGAGTTTTGCATAAGCTTCGGGATCTTCCGGGAGCGGAGCATCATCCTTGATCTTCTCAATGAAGTCCCAGGTGATATTGAGGGTGCTCTGTGCCCAGTGCGCACCGACGGCGGTCTCGTTGATCGCGATCTCCATATCGAGATCCGGGAGGACGATCGTGAACTGCCCCATCGCTCCGTCCGCGCGATATACGTGTTCCGGCTTGCACATCCAGATCTGGAAGCCATAACCGAGGAAGTTGTCGGACGCCTCGGGGTTATTGATCGATTCCGTCGCCGAATCATTCTGATTCGTGGTCGCCAGCTTGACATAGTCTTCCGCCAGGATCCGTTCGCCTTCCCATACGCCGCCGTTGGCATACAGTTTCATCAGACGGAAGTTGTCTTCCGTCGTGGCGAACAGACCGCCACCGCCTACTTCCATGCCGTCGGGCATGCACATCCAGCGGAGGTTGTCTGGATTGATGCCGATCTTGTTGAAAAGACGGGGCGTCAGGTAATCATGAAGGCCGAGGCCGGTCTTCTTTCTGACGATCGCGCCAAGCATCGTCGAACCCGTCGAGTTGTACATGTATGTCGTGCCGGGCTTGTGATTCACCGGAACATGCATGAAAGCGCGGATCCAGTCTTTTTCCCGCGGGTCAGGCATGACATCCATACCGCATCCCATGCAAAGCACATCGCGGACCGTCAGGAGCTTCAGGTTTTCGCTCGGTTCTTCCGGCGACTCATCGGGGAAGATGTCGATCAGGCGTTCGTCCAGTTTGACGAGCCCCTCCGTATAAGCGATACCGACTGCGGTCGCAGCATATGTTTTCGTATGGCTCTGCAGTCCGTGACGGAGGTTCGGTCCATACGGTGTCCACCATCCTTCGGTGATCATTTTGTCATGACGCATGATCATCAGGCCATGCATCTCTGTCTGACTTTTCTCCAGATTCTCGATGTATTCAAGAATCAGATTGCTGCTGACACCTACTTCTTCCGGTGTTCCTTTTGCAAAAGGTTTTCTGTTTTCCATTTTTTATCCTTTCACTCCGCCGACGACCATTCCCTTGATCAGCTCACCCTGAATGAACGGGTAAACGAGCAGAACAGGAATCAGGGCAATGATGGCGACCGCCATTCGGGCAGACTCTGAAGGCAGTGAACGCTGAGCCAGAAGAACCGCCTCGTTTGAGAGGTCCGTTGTTTTCAGGAACTGAATGGAGTCCATCAGTTTCTTCAGATAGACCTGAATCGTGTACAGCTTCGGGTCGTTGATGTAGTAAATACCTGCTGTCCAGTTGTTCCAGTAGCCGAGAGCTGCAAACAGACCGATCGTCGTCATGATCGGTTTGGAGAGCGGCACCATGATCTTGGAATAGATCGTCCAGTCTCTCGCACCGTCAAGACGGGCAGCTTCAATGATCGAATAGGGGATATTTGCGTTAAAGTAGTTTCTCACCATCATGACGTTCATACCGCCCATCAGAGAACCGGGCAGCAGATAAGCCAGAATACTGTCCTTAATATGGAAAAGTCTGGTCCAAACCATATAGGAGGCGGTCATACCGCCGTTGAACAGCATGGTGAAGAAAAGAGCGAATGCGATGACGTTGCGCGGTTTGAAGTCCCTGCGGGAAAGCGGATACGCAAACATCGACGTCATGATCAGGTTGATGATCGTTCCAATGACCGTTACGACGATCGTCAATCCGTAAGCGCGAAAAATCGTCGCTCTCTTCGCCCACATGAACGCGTAGGCATCGAAAGACCACTCATCCGGGATGAAACGGTACCCATGAAGCAGAGAGTTCTCTGAGGAGAACGAGACCGTCAGCATCAGAATCAGAGGAACGACGCAGAACAGCATCAAAAGAGTCATAACGACGAGCGCAAGATAGTGGAACTCTCTTTCTCCCCTCATCAGAACGATCTTATTCTTGTTCTTATTCTTTGCCATCTTAATCCTCCTTAGAAGAGAGAGTTCTCAGGATTGATCTTGCGTACCGCCAGGTTGGAGAACATGACGAGTACGAAGCCGATCACAGCCTGGAAAACGCTCGCGGCAGAAGACTGTCCGACATTGTTGTTGACCATGAGCGCACGGTATACGAACGTATCGATCGTTTGTGTGGTCTCATACAGCATACCGTTTCCAAGAGGAACCTGATAGAAAAGCCCGAAGTCCGAGTTGAAGATCCGTCCGATGGAAAGCAGAAGCATCATGGTGATCATCGGTTTCAGCAGAGGAAGCGTGATGTACCGGATCTGCTCCAGTTTCGTCGCACCGTCAATACGCGCAGACTCATAGAGGCTCTTGTCAATACCTCCGATACTCGCCATGTAAATGACGGAACTCTGTCCGGCGCCCTGCCATAGGTGGACAATCGTCAGGATCAGCGGCCAGTACGAAGCCGTCGTATACCACTGTACAGGAGCATCTGCAAAGAATTTGGTGTTCAGGTATCCGTACGAATGGCTCAGGAAGGCATATACGAGGAATGAAAGGATAACAGCGGAGACCATTGAGGGGAAGCAGATGATGGGCTGAATCACCTTCGCAATCTTCCGCTGTGCAATCTCATTCATGCACAGAGCGATAAATACGGCAACGACCAGGTCCAGCAGAATCCACGCGGCATTGTAGACCAGTGTGTTGCGGATCATGATGAATGCATCTTTGGTCTTGAACAGATATTCAAAGTTGTCGAAGCCAACCCATGGGCTTTTCATAATGCCGACGGCGTAGTTGATTCTCTTAAACGCTAGCAGGATTCCGAACATCGGAAGATAGTTGTTGACGATAATGTAGAGAATACCCGGCAGCATCATCAAATAAAGCGGTAAGTCGTTCTTGATCTTTTCAGAGCGCTGAAGTTTTGCCTGCTGTTTCAGCACATCGTCAAATTCAGAACGCTTTATATTCTTATCTGACATATTGCACCCCTTTTCTTTTACATAGATTCACATATAAATCTTATCTTCCGGCAAAAAATGTATCATTTAAAAAAGTACACATCGTTTGTCATTTTCTATTTGATAACAACTGGCTGATCACCGCGATTGCCTTGTCTAGATTATCTCCGCCTGCAACCGCACCGATAACCACCTCGTTGTGGTAGTAACCTGCTTTGTGCAAAGCGGAATCTTCACCGAGACAGATCCCCAAAAGGGTTCTGGCGCCATTCCTGTCCGTGTAGTAATATCTGTCCTCATCCGGTATTTCCGACAGCAGACCGGATTCGAGAAGCAGACTCAGATCCGCAAATACGTCGGGATCCGCAAAATATTCAAAATACTTTTCATCAGATACATACAGGTCGAAATCGGAAAGCAGGAACATGGCATTGAGGACCTGGATGGCCTCGATATCGTCCGCTTCGTCATCGCTCCTTCCCAACGCCAGATCGGCACTGATCTTCGCTTTTTCCCTTCCGGTATCGATACCGGCATCCGCCAGCAGTCTGTCGAACACAGTATCATCGCATTCTATGATCAAAGAGTCATTGTTTATGAGTACCGCGTGCAGACAGATATCCTCTCTTCCGGAATTTCCCAGGATAACGGCAAACAGAAAGAGCAGAAGGAACAGCAGAGCAAGTATCGGGAACTTGTAATAATCCCAGATAAAAACTGCCCTCTGTCTGGCATCATCCATCCTGAGCAGTTTTTCCCTGTCATCTTTCAGTTGTTCAATCAAGCGCATCTGTATCACACCTCTGTCTGATTTCTCCAGCTGAACGGACTAACACCCACCATTTTATGAAATACTGTGGAAAAGTATGAGATATTGTAATATCCGACATAGGACGCGATCTCACTCACTGACATTTCCGTAGAAAGGAGGAGACGTTTTGCCTCTTCGATCCTCAGCTGATTGATATATTCTCTGAGGTTCATATTCATATTGTTCTTGAACAATTTCGACAGATAATTCGGTGTCACGAAAGTGATGGCAGCGACGTCGTTCCTGTCGATATTCTCACGGAAATTTTCCAGAATATACTTTTTCGCCCTCTCGATGATATCTTCGGAATCCACAACATCCCTGACCTTTTCCTGCTGGAACCGGAACAGGGCGACCGCATAATCCACCATTGCTGATCTTGAATTGCACGCCAGTTCGTCCAGACTGCTGATCTTCTGATCAAGGAAAATCGAGTTGGAAGAAAGACCGTTGTCCCTGAAATGCGTGATGAAGATGTGGATCAGTTCCCTGCGGAACACATTCAGGTTCTCAACCGTACACCTCATGGAATCAAGCAGGGAATTGATATACTCGTTATATCCCGCTTCGTCCCGTTTTTTCAGATACCAGAGGATCTGGTTCTCGCTTGGTCTTCCTCCGTCCGAGATATCCGGCAGGACATCTCGGTTCATAAAGAAAATCTTCCCGCCATAGTAACGGACTTTCCGCATCCGATCGTACAGATCACACACGACAGTGCTTGCCTGATAGAATTGGAACGGCTCACTGATGAGTACGGCAGGCCGCAGGGACATGTGCAGGTCCGAAAAATCGATGAGAGTCCTGCTCCTCTCCCGGAGCTCACTGTCATCCGGATCTCCCTCGATAAAACAGAGGCTCCAGATAAACCGGTCGTCCGAGTTTACGACTGTATGCGCTGATCCGATATAATCCAGCAGCGCTTCGTCATGCATGCGGGAGGAAGTAAAAAGCAAAAGATCCTTGCTCCACGTCTTTCTGATTGCGTCTGTCATGTCAGCACAGGTAAAAATGATTCTCCAGATACTGTCCGCTCCGAAACTGACGCCGTTCATCCGCAGTCCCGCAGCTACGAGTTCTTTTGTCGATCCCAGCATTCCGTCGCTTGCCTGACGGAAGATCGAAGACATCAGAGAATCATACTGGCTTTGAGGGTTGATATCGATCGCCGCTTTTTTCTTTACGGTGTTTGCAATCATTCTCTGGATACAGACTTTTACCTCGTCCATATCAAAAGGCTTTGTCAGATAACTGGTCACACCGTAATTGACTGCCATCTGTGCATATTCGAACTTTTCATAGCATGTCAGGAAAGAAAATTCCGTTCCCGGCGCTTTCTCATGCACGTATTTCAGGACATCGATCCCGTTGCGGATCGGCATGTCGATATCACACAGGATCAGATCCGGATGCTCCTCATCCACGATCTGTTCTGCCATCTCTCCGTTATACGCTCTGAGGATCGTCGAGATTCCAAGTTCCCTGCAATCAAGCTGGCTCTGTATTACATCGATAGTGGAGATATCATCATCACATACCAGAAGTTTCATCATCCACCTCCTCATCGGGAATCAGCAATTCAATGCGGGCGCCGCCGTCCGGATTATTGGACAGACGGAGCAGGTCATCTCTTCCGTAGATCAGGTTCAGACTGTATCTGACATTTGTCAGACCAAGGTGCTCTTTCGCATAGGGATCTCCCGTCTCAGCTTCTGCAAGTTCAATCAGTGCGGTATCCGTAAAGCCAGGGCCGTTATCTTCCTCAATCAGACGGATCCCTGTAAATCCGTCTTCTGCATAGCGTTCGCCTGTGATTGTCACATACATGGTCTTGACCAGTGTCATCGCATGCTTGACCAGTGTCATCGCATGCTTG
>CAMKDB010000111.1 GCA_946411155.1 uncultured Faecalibacterium sp. | reverse complement strand
TTAAAAGGGCTGTGCCGGAATTGACACCTTAAATGCCAATTTCTTCACAGCCCCTATTTTCTGTACTTATTTAGATTTCCGTTTCTTCCAGATTTGTTGAGTTCCTGGTCAGATTGTGGATCCAGTCCGTTTTTAGTACGTAGTACAGCCCGACAAGAGATTTTAAAGGCATATCGAGTTTAACCAAGAGTACGATCCATTCGGGAGAAAGATGCCAGAAAAGGATGCCTGCCCAAGCAAGAGGAATTGCAATCATCCACATGACAACGATATCCGTGTAGAAACCGATTTTTCCCATTCCTCCTGCCCGAAGTGTCGAAACCAGAATGATGGAATCGAAGCCAGTAAAGAAAGACTGAACGAGCAGGACGTTCATCATGTTTTTGGCTGTTGCAAGGACTTCCGGAGAAAGCCCATAGAACCGCAGGTAGAGCGGATGTATCAGTAGGAGCAGAAGAGAACTGAATGTGCCGGCAATAAAGGTGTAAACCACAAATGTCCTGGCGGATTTTTTAGCCCTTTCTTTGTCGCCTTCTCCAATGCTTTTCCCGACAATTGTTGTGGCTGCATTGCCCATTCCGCTCTGTATGATTGTCAGAAGAGAGCACAGGTTGATTGCGATACTGAAAGCGCTGGTAGCTTTTGTTCCAAGTCGACCCATCAGGATCTGAGGCATATTATTCCCGATACTCCAGATCAGTTCATGACCCATGATCGGGTAAGTGACGTGGAGAAAATCGGATAACAAGGAATTGCCACCGGAAAAAAGATCGGAAAGACAATAGGATAAAGCGCGGTTTTTGAGCAGAACTGTGAGTGCGAATGCGATAGAAATCGTCCGTGCAATCAGTGAGGCAAAGGCGGCTCCGGTAACTCCTAAACGGGGAACAAGCAGAAGAGAAAGCAACAGATTAGCGATGCTGCAAAGTGTGTGCCCGGCAACAACATATTTGACCATTTCCATGGCGCTGAAACTGCTGTAAAGGGCATTGCATACACCGTACATCAGATAGATCGGTGCGGTAATGCGGAGGTACTCTGCTCCGAGTCCGATGACTGCGCTGTCCGTGGACATGAAAGACATGACGGTTTCAGGAGCCAATATCATTACTGCGGTGAAAACAGCCCCTATCAGGCATTCTAGACGTACTGCAATGGAGATGACCTGTTTGATGCTGTCTTTGTTTCTACGTCCCCAGTACTGTGCAACAAGAATGCTGCAGGAAGAGGCAAATCCATATGTAATGACCTCATAAATGGCAAATATGGAAGCAGTCTGTGAAATGGCTGACATTTCAACTTCGCCGAAATACATGCCGGTCAGAAGATTGTTCAGCGCATTGATTCCCACATTCAGCAGGTATTCCATTGCTCTTGGAATCGTGAGTCTGAGAACCCATTTTGCAAAGTCTGCGTCATGGAGATAGGTGTTTGTAATCATAAACAGCTCCTTCATCATAATCCCTAACATCTTACCATTATTTTGTAAAATAGCAAGGCGATGAAGAAAGCAATAATACTATTCGTATAGGGCAACCCATGCATTTTTTGTTAAAAAGTCTGTTGAAAATGTTAAAATCCGTGCTATATTCACAAAAAAATTCACATGCAGATGCGCTTTTGAGTAAAGTGGAAAATACGCAAGGTAAAATGAATTGGAAAAAACAGATCGTGTGGAAAAAACTTGAGCTCTTTGATAGAATAAAATACAAGGCTTTTTGAGGAAGTTTCAATGCTGGATTCTTTTTTGGGAAATGAACGGTTGAAACAGGAACTGACCCTGCTCCTTCAAACAGACAGACTGCCTCATGCAGTTGTGATCCAGGCGGAAGAAGGAGAGGGGGGCGGTTTTCTTTCCAAACTTATTGCCGCAGCTTATCTGAAAGATGAAAACGGACTCGTTGAGAGGGGTATCCACCCCGATTGCATCTTGGTTGAGGGCTCCGGAGCATCGGGAATGATCTCGATCCAGACTGTCAGGGAGATTTTGTACGAAGCAAATAAAGCTGCCGTCATGTCGGATGGGAGGCGTGTCGTCCTGATTCGCAGGGCTGAAAACCTAAATGCCAGTTCCTCTAATGCGCTTCTGAAAATGTTGGAAGAACCGCCGGAAGGTGTACTCTTTCTCCTAACTGTAAGAAAAACAGATGACCTGCTTCCGACGATTCTCTCCAGGGTTGCGGTTTATCGTTGTCAGAGCCTGTCAAAAGAGATCTGTGTACAGGCGTTGCTTGACCGTGTTCCAGGTTGTGACAGACAGCGCGCTGAAGAAGTCTCTGAACTATTTGACGGCAGGCTGGGACTTGCCTTGAGAGCGCTTTCCGATTCCGAATATGCCGTTTATTCTGCTTTGGGCAAATCGTTCTGTGAAGCTGCGGTTTCCGGGAATCTATTTGATATCCTGCGTGACTTGAGTGAAGCGGCGGACAGGAATTCTTCTAAACTGCTGCTGCAGGCTGCAGTGATTCGCCTAAGAAGGATGGTACGGACCGGGGAGGGTAATGTTGCCCGTCTGGGGTTTGTTCTGGACGAGGTCACAGAAGCCTATAATGAGATTACAAATAACACAAATCTTAAATTAATCCAGACCAGGCTGGGTTACAGGCTGGCTGGAAAAGAGGAATAGTAAATGGGATATCGCGTAGTAGGAATCCGGTTCCGGGGTGCGGGTAAGAGTTATTATTTTGACCCGGGCGAGGAGAATTATTCAAAGGGTGAACGGGTGATTGTGGAAACCGCACGCGGAATTGAGATCGGCGAGGTTTCTTTTGCTCCGACGTATATCAGTGAAGATGCGGTGCGGGATACCCTGAAACCGATTCTCAGAAGAGCGGATGCTGAAGATCTGGCTGTTTTCGAGGATAACTGTGTCAGGGAAAAGACTGCTGCAATAATTTGCAAAGAAAAGATAGAGCAACATCAGCTGGACATGAATCTGGTTGATGCGCAGTATACTTTTGATGGAAAAAAAATTACGTTCTTCTTTACCGCTGATGACCGTGTCGATTTCAGAGAGTTGGTCAAGGATCTGGCATCGGTATTTCATATCCGGATAGAACTTCGTCAGATCGGAGTACGGGACGAGAGCAGAATGCTCGGCGGGATAGGAGTATGCGGCCAGCGTTTCTGCTGCTGCAGATTCTTGCCGGATTTCCAGTCGGTCACGATCAAAATGGCGAAGGAACAGGGAAAATCCCTGTCTCCAACGAAAATTTCCGGGGCGTGCGGAAGACTGATGTGCTGCCTGAAATACGAGCAGGATATGTATGAAGAGTTGTCAAAGCTCACTCCGCCCAATGGTGCATATGTATCGACACCAGATGGCAGGGGAACAGTTATCGAGGCTAACGTTCTTATGTCCAATGTGAAAGTCCGAATGGAGGAAACAGAGGCAGTCAAGACGTTTGAAAGCAAGGATGTGACCCGGCTCTCCGGCGGCAGGTCGAGACGGAGTATTGCCGAGATTCAGAAGGCCGGTCCCAGAAGAGAAGAATAATTCTTGAAAAAGACGGATTCTGTGATATGATTATTTTGCAATGATGCTAGGAGGTAATAGATTATGGCATATGTGATTGGTGATATGTGTGTCAACTGCGGCGCATGTGAGGCCGGTTGCCCTGTTGGAGCGATTTCTGAGGGCGAAGACAAGCGCGTCATTGACCCTGAGATCTGTGTGATGTGCGGCGCATGTGAGGCTACTTGCCCCGTAGGCGCGATTACCGAAGAATAATCAGAATGAGACAATACGGCGGGCACACTTTCGTGTCCGCCTCATTTCTATATAATGGAACGGATTATAACGCTCTTTAATGGCCTGCGATTGTTTGTCGATAGCAGGGAACAGCCCTCTTTTGTTCCCTGGCTGCTGGCAGATTTTGCGATGCTAAAAGGTAATAAGAGCGTTATTGAGTTCTGCTCCGGCAACGGTGCTGCATCTTTTTGGGCGATTGATCATGGACTGCAGGGCGAGGTCACCCTTCTGGACAACAGGGAGTCCGCACTCAGGCTGGCCGAGAAGACTGTCAGTGAGAACCGTCTGGCCGGGGTTTCTTTTGTCTGTGAAGATTTGGCCAGGTTCAGCACTTCGAGAAAATATGACGCGGTCATGTGTAATCCGCCGTTTTTTGCGGAAGCGATTCAGAGTCTGGATCAGGATCAGCGTGCGATTCGTCATGAGTCCGGCATGATGATGGATCTTGTGTGCGAGAAAGCGTCGAAAGCTCTGAAACAAAAGGGACATTTCTACGTTTGCCATATTCCGACAAGATCTATTGAGCTGTTGCTGACGTTGGAAAAATATCATTTGAAAGCTAAGAGAATGCGTCTTTGCCGGAACACAAAGGACAGCACACCTTTCCTGGTTTTGCTTGATACCATGTATATGGGAGGGGAAGGTCTTCAAATCCTTCCTGATCTGATCGTGAAAGATCAGAACGGAGAAGACACTGAAGAAATCAGACGCATCATGAGAGGAAAATCATATGAATGAGCAGGGAACACTGTATGTTGTTGCGACGCCGATCGGCAATCTGGGGGATCTCTCTCCAAGAGCGCTTGAGACACTTCAGACCGTTGATTTCGTCGCTGCGGAAGATACACGTGTGACCGGAAAACTGCTGAATCACTTCGGAATAAAAAAACCTTTGATCAGTTGCCAGAAATACAACGAACGAGAGCGTTCGGACCAGCTTATCGTAAGGATGCAGGCAGGGGAAAACTGTGCGTTCTGTTCTGACGCCGGAACTCCGGTGATCAGCGATCCCGGCGGGATGCTTGTTTCCCGAGCGCTGGATAACGGAATTACCGTGGTTCCCATCTGCGGACCTTCTGCTGTCGTGACGGCGCTTTCTGTTTGCGGTCAGCACTGTGAACGGTTCTGCTTTGAAGGGTTTCTTCCTACACCGAAGGGTGGGAGAAAGAAACGTCTGGAAGAGATCCAACATGAGAAAAGGACGCTGGTATTCTATGAGGCTCCGCATAAACTGCAGCGCTCGCTCCATGACTTTCTGGAAGTACTTGGAGACCGTCAGATTACGATTTGCCGGGAAATGACAAAACTACACGAAGAAATATGGAGAACGACGCTCAGTGAGGCTGTTATCCACTACGATGAAAACGCTCCGAGGGGAGAATTCGTACTGGTTATTGCGGGAGAAGAGGAAAAAGCAACGGGTGAAATGACACTGGAAGAAGCAGTCGAAAGAGCTCTTTCACTTACGGAGGAGGGAATGACTCTTTCAGAGGCAGCCAAAACAGCTGCCAAAGAATGCGGGTTTCCCAAAAGTGTAATATACCGCGCTGCATCTGAGGAGAATGGATGAGAAGACTGATAGTAATCTCCGATTCACATGGAAGAACTGCGACTTTTGAGCGGATATGTCTGCTTCATCCCGAAGCAGAAAGGATTCTCTTTCTTGGAGACGGTGCGGGGGATTTTGAGTATATAAAGTCCAGACACCCAGAATGGGCTATGATGGGCGTTTCCGGAAACTGTGACTATAGCGGATCCCTTCCCGAGATCAATGTATGTGTTGTGGACGAGTGGCGGCTTCTGATGATACATGGTCATGATTTTGCCGTAAAAGGAACAGATTCCTATATGCTGGAAGAGGCAAGAAAGCGTGGCTGCAATGCTGTTCTTTATGGACATACCCATAAGGCACGCTGTGAGAAAGTCGATGGAATCTGGCTCTTGAATCCCGGCGCAGTCATGGATTACCATGCTCCGCGTTACGCTGTTTTGGATCTGGGAGACAATGACAAATTCATTGCCAATCTTGCTGAGTTCTCATTCGCGGCAAAGAAATGAAATTGCCGGCAGCACCGAATGTGCTACCGGCTCGATTTTTGTCACGAACGTGAAAAAGGAAGAAGACAGATTCGGACTGAAAATGACAGGAATAATAATCTCTGTTCTGGCATACTTTTTTCATCAAGGAAAGGAAGAGAGCAGCGATGGAATGGCTGACGAGCATTCGCACAGCGTTAAACTACGTGGAAGAGCATCTGCAGGAAGATATCAGTGCGCAGGATATCGCCCGGCAGGTTCATCTTTCGCCAATGTACCTCGCAAAAGGGTTTTCCCTGATGACTGGTTACGGAATCGGAGAATATGTCCGCAACAGAAGGCTGTATCAGGCTGCAGTCGAAATCCGGGACTCTGAAGAAAAGATGATCGATATAGCGTTGAAGTATTGCTACGAGACACCTGAGAGTTTCACGAAAGCATTCAGCAGGTTTCATGGTGTGACGCCTTCTCAGGTCCGTGCCGGGTCGCAGATAAGGCCTTTCCTTCCCTTGAAAATCAACATCACGATTTTGGGAGGTAATCAGATGGACTACAAAATCACGCCGATGTTCCCGTTTAAGGTTATCGGCTTTCAGAAAGAGTTTGACAATGAAACCG
>CAMKDB010000110.1 GCA_946411155.1 uncultured Faecalibacterium sp. | reverse complement strand
CGGATACACGGATTCCCATGGCAATCCCACCGGTTACTTCGGCCCGGACGACGACTGCACCAGAGCCCAGATCGTGACGTTTCTCTACCGCGCTGCAGGCAGTCCCGCCGTCGATACGGCGAACGCGCCGAAGTTCAAGGACGTGAAAAAAACGGACTATTTCTACAAGCCCGTCATCTGGGCCTCGCAGAGGGGAATCACCACGGGCTATACGGACAAAAACGGAAAACCCACCGGTTATTTCGGCTCCAACGACAAATGCACCCGCGGACAGGTCGTGACGTTCCTGTACCGGGGAGGAGGAAGCCCTGCCATCGATACGTCGAATCTGCCGAAGTTCAAGGACGTGAAGAAAAGCGACTATTTCTACAAAGCGGTGGTCTGGGCATACCAGAACAACATCACCACCGGCTACAGCAAGACGAAATTCGCGCCGGATGATATCTGTACACGCGGGCAGGTCGTGACGTTCCTGTACCGTGCGGACTGAATACGGAAACAGATACTGCCGCGGCCGGCAAAGGCTGCGGCAGTACCTTTCCCGATTTGACTTTCCGTCAGCTTTGGCGCACGATAAAGAAAAGGAACGGATACAGGATCCGGATATCCCGGCGTGATCGGGGAAAAGGAGGGAAAACATGAAACGGAAAAAATCTGTCAGTGTATTTGCTTCAGCCTTACTGCTGCTTTCCCTGCTGCTGAGCGCATGCGGCCCAGCGCCGCAGGAACCGGAACCGGCACCGTCACCGGAACCAGTACCCGTCACCATAACGGAGTACGTCAACACGACGGAAGCATTCGGGAACACGGAGCACTCCCGGATCCGGATCGGTGATGACGGTTCTTTCGTGCTTCTGGACAATTACAGCGCAGGTACCAACGAACTCACAGGGACGTGGACGCTTGAGGACGGCATCTATACCCTGAGCGTCGAAACGGCAAAGATGGGGAATTACAGGACCATTCTGTTCGAGATGAAGGACGGGCAAACGCTGATCCTGAAGACCGATCTGACCGGCTCCAAAGCGGGCCAGACGTTCTCGTCCGATCCGGATGCCGAGATGGTCTCCCTGAACAGTGAGGATGATTTCCCGTACGGGAAATACGATAACACCTCCTCTGTCGGCGCATTCCGCTCGTACATCATGATCTACCCGAAGGGCACATTCAGCTATGCGGATACGGACAACGTCAATACCGAGGTCATCAGCGGCACCTATGTCCGCAGTGCGGACCGGCTGACCTGCTCGTATACAAGCGGCGGATCGCAGAAGACTTTCGATCTTCAGATCCGGGACGACGGCGATCTAGTACTTCTGAATGATGTCGGCAAGTCCGGAACAGGCAACATTTTCTCAATGAATGCCAATACAGGCGATTCCAGCAAGGTGATCCCATGTTACGGGATCGTCTTTAACAACCATCGTCCGAATGTGTTCGACGATGATCCGGGATGGAATATCGGGGCGGAGGCTCTTCCGGAAAACACCACCGACACCATGGTCTATTCCACCGGAGACCCGAGCGTCCTTGTGATCGACCAACAGGGAAACATCACCGTTAAAGGAACCGGAAGCACGTATGTCAAGGTCGTCTGCGGAGAAGAGGAGACGATGGCCTATGTTCAGGTCGCTAAAAACGGGCCGACCTCCGTCCTTTTTAATCCGGGAGCCGGAAGACTGGATCTGGGATTCGGCATGCAGCTGAAAGCGATCGTGATCCCGGAGAGCGGGAGCCAGAAGGTGACCTACTGGTCAGAGGATCCTTCGATCGCTTCCGTTTCCGCCGACGGATATGTAAAAGGACTGTTCCCCGGGGTGACACGGATCTTCGCCGCCGCACCGAACGGGGTCGAGGGTTATTACAATCTGTATGTGAACGGGGAGACTGTGACCTGGGATATGACGGATGTGACGATCGATTCCGGAGGCGTGGTCGCGCTTCAGGTCCGTGCGTATCACATCGCCAACTACGACAACTGGTACAACAAGGCGGACCTCCGTCCGGAGATCGAATTCCATTCATCCAATCCGGGTATGCTCTGGTGCAACAGCCAGCTGTTCATGTACGCGGGATCGGTGAGTCAGAGGACTCCTGTTTCCTTCTGGTTCACCTGGTCTGACGGAAGTTCTCTCAGTTCAACTTCGCCGACCTACACTGCCTACATCGTTCCCTGATACGGATCCAACCGAAAAAACGCGCAGTTCCCTTAAGGGTTCTGCGCGTTCTTTTGTCCGGAGGACGCCGGCGGTATGATTTCCTCCCGTTCTGTGTTATACTTCTGTTGTATTTTTTGGGTGAGGTAGAACTGTGCGTAAACTGAAAGCCTATGTGGAGACCTTCTTCCGGTACCGGTACCTGCTGCTGTGCCTGGTGGACCGGGATTACAAGGTCAAATACCGCCGCTCGGTCCTAGGGATCCTGTGGAGCATGCTCAACCCGATCATGATGATGATCGTGCTCAATGCCGTGTTCTCCCGGGTCTTCCGGGCGGACATCGAGAACTTTCCGCTGTATTTGATCACGGGTCAGGTGGTGTTCTCCTTCTTCAGCGAGGCATCCAGCAGCGCGATCTTCTCCATCGTGGAAGCTTCTTCCCTGATCAAGAAGGTGTATGTGCCGAAGTACGTCTTCCCGCTGGAGCGCGTTCTGTTCGGCTTCGTGAACCTGATGTTCTCCCTTATTGCGCTGGTGATCATGATGATATGGCAGCGCGCGAAAGTCACCGCGGCGATCCTGCTGTTCCCGATCCCGCTCATCGAACTGTTCCTGTTCACCTGCGGCTGGAGTTTCCTCATCTCCGCGATGTGCGTGTTCCTTCGGGACCTCAAGCACCTGTACTCGGTGGTCCTCACCGCCTGGATGTACATCACGCCGATCATGTATCCCATCGAGTATCTCTCGGGCAGCTGGGTCTATAAGGTCGTCATGCTCAATCCGCTGACCTGGTATGTCCAGTATTTCCGGCAGGTCGTGATGTATCATGCGCTGCCCACGCTGGAAATGAATATCGTGTGCCTTGCCGAAGCGCTGGGCATGCTGCTCATTGGCCTGCTCTCCTTCCGGAAGATGCAGGATAGATTCATCCTTCATATCTAGGAGGCGGAGATGCAGAACAACGATATCATGGTCTCCGTGAAGAATGTCTCCATGGAGTTCAATATGTCCACAGAGAAGGTGGACAGTCTGAAGGAATACACGATGCGCTTTTTCCAGGGCAGACTCTTTTTCGAGTCGTTCTGGGCGCTGAAAGACGTCTCGGTGGAGGTCCACCGCGGTGAGACGCTGGGGATCGTCGGCAGCAACGGAAGCGGCAAGAGCACATTGCTGAAAATCATCGCCGGCGTGATGAAGCCCACGAAGGGTACTACGGAAGTCTTCGGTACCCTTTCTCCGATGATCGAGCTGGGAGCCGGCTTCGACCCGGATCTTACGGGCAGGGAAAATATCTTCCTCAACGGGGCGATCCTCGGACACAACAAGAAGTTCATGGATTCCGTCTATGACGAGATCGTGGATTTTTCGGAATTGGGACCATTTATTGATACCCCGCTGAAAAACTACAGTTCCGGCATGCAGGCGCGCCTTGCGTTTGCCACTTCCACAGTGGTGAAGCCCCAGATCCTCATCGTGGATGAGGTCCTGGGTGTCGGCGATTTCCACTTCCAGGAAAAGTGTGAGAAGCGCATCAACGAGCTGATGGCGGACAATACCACGGTCATCTTTGTCTCCCACTCCATCGAGCAGGTCCAGCGCATCTGCAAGCGTGCGATCTGGCTCAACAAGGGCGTTCTGATGGCAGACGGGCCGGCGAAGGAAGTGTGTGAGCGCTATCTATCCGAGGCGTAATACAATTCGTAATAATTGGAGCAAAAATTACAAACGGCAATACCAAATGAGCCGTCCGTGCTTTCCGTAGCACGGACGGCTTTGTCTGTTTCTGAGATGACGGGCGAATCAGCCTGCTCTGTCGGCGGAGAGTGTCAGCGGGAGTCCGAGACGCTCCTTCCAGAGGAGGATTCGCAGGACACTTTCATTCAGCCGCTCTTCAGAGACCGTTCCGCTGCGGACCGCGTCCGCGATGGCTTCGAATGCTTCCCGGTAGTCATGCGGCATCAGGAGAATGTCTGAGCCGGCAGTAAAGGTGAGCAGGGCTGCTTCAGCGGAAGAATACTGTGCCGCGATGGCGCCCATAGCAAGAGCATCCGTAACGATCAGACCGTCATACCCCAGTTCTCCCCGCAGTTTTCCGGTAATGAGCTCCCGGGAGAGGGACGCGGGCAGACCGTCATCCGTCACGTTGGGAACGGTCAGGTGTGCGACCATGACCATATCGGTCTTGCCGAAGTTTTCAATAAACGGAATCAATTCCTCCGCCTGCAGTTCTTCCCAGCTTTTATCGAGGACGACAAGGCCCTCATGGGTGTCTCCTGACGGATCGCCGTGACCGGGGAAATGCTTGATGCAGCCCGAGACGCCGGCGGCATGCAGACCGTCCAGAAATGCGCTGACCATGTCCGAGACGATACGGGGATCGCTGCCGAAAGCACGGTTTCCGATGACCCGGTTCTCCGGATTGGTGTTGATATCGGCATCCGGCGCGAAATCCAGCTGGAATCCCAGACCGGAGAGGTAGCCGCCGATTACTGCCCCTGCCTCACGCGCTTTCGAGGTATCGCCGGTAGCGCCGATGTCCTCCATGGGAGGAACTTTCTGAACGTCGAAGAGACCGGAATTGGCGATTCGGGCAATTTTGCCGCCTTCTTCGTCGACGGAAAAGACCAGCGGAATATCGGAAGCGGCTTCCAGTGCGGTACGGAACGTCTCCAGCTGGGCGGGATCTTCGAGATTCTTTCCGAAAATGACGATACCGCCCGCAGGGTACCGTTTCAGCGTTTCGATCATCGGATCCGTAAGCACAGTGACGCCGTACACATAGGTCTCATGGACCTGTTCGGGCGTGAGCGACGGATCCAGGCTTTCAGGGCGGATCAGGAAGAGCTGGCCTACCTTCTCTTCCAGTGTCATCGCTGCAAGCAGCTGTTCCGCAGAGACAGGAACGGGCGATGCGTCCGGCACAGGAGGATCTCCCTGATCATCTCCGGGCTCGGGTGTCTGCGGTGCGTCCGGCTCCGGTTCCGGATCCTGCCCGTCAGACGGCGCGGGTTTCGGAAAATCGTCCGGTTTGATGGGCTGTGGCACAGGTTCCGTATGGCTTCCGCAGGAAGTCAGGAAAAAGCAGAGCAGAAGCGCTGCGGCAATCAGTTTTTTCATCGTTTTTCCTCCAAAACGGCAGGCACGTGGTGCCTGCCGGATCTGTTTATTCGTTCCATGGGTTTTCCGGATCCGGATCCGTGGGATCCCAGCCCTTTCGGGGATCCTCCAGATCGATGGTGATGGGCTCCGGCTTTCCCAGCGGACCGGGATCCTCCTCGCCGTCGTAAAACTCGACGACCGTGCCCACGTTGCAGTAGTCATAGACCCATTTTACATCCCGGACGCACATGCGTACGCATCCCATGGACGCCGCCGTGCCCAGCTTGTTGTATTCTTCGGATTCCAGATCCCCTTTATTGATGGAGTAATAGGGCACCGAGTGGAACAGGATATCTCCCACGATCCCGGTGGCGTACTGGCCGTATACGTCGCCGAACAGGCCGTTCCACTGGCGTTTGTAATAGGTGCGGTAAGTTCCGAGCGGCGTGGCGCGTCCGGTGGAGCATACCATCGCTTTCAACGGCGTATGCGGATCCCCGTTCTCATCAGTGGAATAAACCGTAACGGTGTTCTGTTTCCGGTTGATCCGGATATAGTAGGGGAACTGCCTGCTGCCGGATCCGGAGGGAAGGACCGTGACCTTGCACTCCGCGGTGCTCTGCAGTCCGTTCGGATCCATCGCGGTCACCAGGATCCGGTATTCGCCGGGTGTTTCCGTATCCACGTCGGATTCGACCGTGTAGGTACCGGCGGTCAGTGTTTCATTCAGGGTCAGAGGACCGTCCACGGGATCGTGGGCTTCCTCCACATAGAGCATCGGATCAAAGGTCATATCCTCGGTGAAAGAGATCTCCTTTTCCCTGAGGGTGATGACCGGCGCCGCCGTGTCCTGTACGTCCACATCAAATGAGAATTCCTTTTCACCGGGCACACCGAATTCATCCGTGTCCGTGAGCCTGTAGATGACGGTCTGCTTTCCGAGCTGCGCGGTGTCGAGACCGGAGACCAGTTCGGCGTTGCCGGTATGTTCGAGGAGAATATCCTCCGCCCGGACGTCCGATCCGTATTCCACGGTGTGGAGCGCCGAATCATAATGAAGCGTCAGCGCTTCCATCATCGTTTCGTATGCCTGATTGCGGCGGTTCTGATCGTAGGTATAGTAGCCGAAGTCCGCTGCCAGTGCCAGTATGCAGAGGATCGCGGCGATGATCACAGCTTTTTTCATAGAATTATCTGATCCTCCAGAAACAGTTTTTCAGCGAATTTCGCAGCGCCGTCCTCGTTGTTTCCCTCATCCGTGATCAGATCCGCGATCTCGATCGCAGAAGGGAATCCGTTGCACATGGCGACGGA
>CAMKDB010000109.1 GCA_946411155.1 uncultured Faecalibacterium sp. | reverse complement strand
AGGGGTGAGATTCCCGTGATGCGGATACGCTGTCCGCAACTCAGTGACTTCCCGGTTGCAGGGGCGAGGAGGAACAAACTGCACAGCTGATCATTTATACCGAACGAAAGACAGAAACAAGGAGTGGAGGTTCACTCCACAGGATTTTTTGAAAACGAAAGAACCACGCCAAGGGAGCAGTGTTTCTATCTGTAAATGATCAGCCAATTGTTTGTTGCTCCCGTTATTTCTGTACTTATCAGCACATCGACAGATGTGTTTTTTTGTGCTCAAAATCAGGTGTCATTTTTGAGGTTTTTATCTCATCTAAGACTATGAATGCAAAAAAGGTACAGACATATTACCCAGTTATAAAAAATAATTTCCAGGGGAAATAAACGCTGATTTTGCACCCGGAAAGCACACTTTTTTAGGAGAGTCCAAATTTGTCGAGAATGAGTAAGAAAAAGAAAGAGGAATATGCGCTCTTTCTTAATAAAAAAAGCCGAATAGCATATAACCCTGTTTGCTTAAGATGTCAGAAAGATTGCAAACAGAGTTTCAGGGCTGTCTTATTGGCTTGTAATAAATATCAGAAAAAGGAGAGATGAATTGAACTATTTGGAAATGCAAGAAAAAACAGAATTGATTCTTCGAAACTACGATGATATTGAAGCGGAGGAGGTTCAGTGGCTATGGTATCCATATATACCGTTTGGTAAATTGACGATCCTTCAGGGTGATCCAGGCTGCGGCAAGACGATGGTTGCATTGGATCTTGCAGCGCGGCTATCTTCAGGAGCTCCGCTGCCATTTACTGATAAGATCTGCAAATCAATCAATATCATCTATCAGACGGCTGAGGATGGACCAGAAGATACTATCAAGCCAAGACTGATAGCAGCTGGTGCAGATTGTTCCAGAATTGTACTGATTGAAGAAAAAGGTTCACCGGTATCGTTTGGAGACAGCAGATTGGAAGAAGCAATAAAAGCCACTCAGGCAAAATTGCTGATTCTGGACCCATTGTCAGCTTTCATTGGAAATGATGTAAATCTGAATCATGCGATCGATGTCAGGAAAGCATTCCGACCGCTTTATGAAATGGCAGATCGAACGAAATGTGCAGTACTGATTATTTCGCACACGAACAAAATGAAGGGAATCTCATCCCTTTACAGGACAAATGGATCGATCGATGTCGCCGGCGCGGTCAGGTCGATCCTTGCAGTCGGAAAGAGAAAGAATGAAAAGACGGAGCGTATTCTGGTCCAGGTAAAGAATAATCTGGAACAGGTTGGTCCGTCTTTAGTTTATGAACTGACAGATCATATTGAGTGGAAGGAACAGTCAGAGATCAGTGCCGACGATTTGTTTATGGAATGCGGAAATCCGTCGGATCGAATCACGAAGAAAGATATTGCCAAAGAGGAACTGCTCGATCTTCTGATGGAAAAAGACCAGCCGCAAACATATATCAAAGAATACTTCAGCAAAATGGGGATTGGTTTCCGGACGGTTCAGGAGGCTCAAAAAGAACTCGGGATAAAACCTTACCGCAATCATAATCAAAGCTTCTGGCCCCTGCCAACTACTACGCAACAATGAAATGTATATCAGAGAAACTGCGCGGCTGCGATGTTAAACCACGATACATTTTGCAATGTTGCGTAGTTATTCTGCGCTGTAATTATCGGCATAAAAGAACGGACGGCACGATATGAGCGAGCAGTGCGTTTGTACTCCTCCGGGTACAAACACGGCTTGCATAATATCGCCGTGCGACGTTAGCAAGCAGACCGTATGGACTCCTGCTGAGTCCTACGGTCAATTTAGGAGAACCTAAGACCCTTATGAAAGACAGGGAGCAATACATGAAGAAGAAAAAGAAACAATTCTGGTTCGATGAAGAAACCGATCAGATGCTTAAAGACTATTCCAAGCGCACAGGAATCAACCAATCTCAGATCGTCCGGATGCTGATCAGGGGCTACCAGCCGAAAGAAAAACCGGACGTTCAGTTCTATGCATATATGCGGCAGCTGTACGGGATCAGCAACAACCTGAATCAGCTGGCGACTATAGCGAACAAATATAAGACAATCGACTCCTCTCGGTTAACAACTGCAATTGAGGAGATTAACGGTTTCATGTTAGAAATCGAGCGGCATTTTCTTGTGCCTGAAGAAGAGAATCCATTTGAAAGGAAGAATTAATGAATACTCAAAAAGTGTTGATTCATGAGAAATTGAACCTCACGATTCGGGAAGCTGCTGAATACAGCAACATCGGAATCAATCGTATAGATGAAATGCTTAAAAAACCAAACTGCCCGTTTGTGCTGTATGTCGGATCTAAAAAGTTGGTAAAACGGAAGGAATTCGAAGAGTATATTAGGAAGCAGCTTGTTATCTGACAGTTCCTATCAAGAAGCGCACCTTTTGTTTTTATAGAGATTGGAGTCCTGATGTGTTACAATTTTCGTAATGCATTAGGACTCCTTTCTCATGGGAATTCTCTAGAAAGGAGTGGTATCAATGGGCAAAACCCTTAAAGGAAAAGAATGTGGTAAAGGAATTTACCAAAGAAAGGATGGACTATTTCAGGCAAGATTTGTTGATAAAAACGGTCATCGTAATTCCCGGTGTTTCAATACTCTCCCCGAAGCCAGAAACTGGCTGGAAGATTCGCGATACGCTAACAGACACTTGCAATTTATCTTTGACAGTCACACGACTGTAGATGCTTGGTTTGAATTTTGGAAAGAGAATATTGTTTGTGATCTGTCTCCCAACACGATAAGAAACTATCAAGACAGATATACTCAAAATATCAAGCCATTCATCGGTAAGATGAAACTCTGTGATGTCAAACCGATGCATTGCAAAATGATCCTAAACAAGATGAATAAGGATTATGCAGGAAGCACCATCCGGCAGACATTTATAGCAATGGGAACTCTATTCCGATCAGCTGTAGACAATAATCTTATCATCAAACATCCAATGGATGGCGTTCGATATACAAAACCTGTACGAGCTGTAAACGATATCAAGTACCTGACAACTGAAGAGCAGAAACTGTTTTTGGAAGCTGCTAAAAAAACACACAACTACAATCAGTTTGCCTTAATTCTTGAAACAGGTCTACGAACAGGTGAAATGATAGGGTTGACATGGGATGCCATCGATTGGGACAACAGGACATTAACCGTTAATAAGACATTGGAGTACCGCCACAGCCAGGGTTTTTGGAGAGCTGGTCCTCCGAAAACGCAGTCCAGTTACAGAACCATTCCTCTGACAGACAATGCTTATTGTATTTTGGCTTCTGTCTATTCAAAACGGAATACCAGGAAGATTTCAGATTCTCTTCCTCAAAAACTGGAATACATTGATAGGTATTCTGGAAAAACGATGAGTCTTGATATGAGAAATCTCGTGTTCATTAACTACCGCACAGGTGAACCGACGAAGAACAGTTCTTATGACACGTTTCTTTATAAGTTATGCGATCAGGCTGGCATCAAACGCTTTTGCATGCATGCGCTGAGACACACTTATGCTACAAGGGCGATTGAAGCCGGAATGTCTCCTAAGATCCTTCAGAAATTGCTTGGACATGCCAGCCTCAGTACTACGATGGACCGCTATGTTCATGTAACTGACGATTCTTTAAAAAAAGCCGTAAAACTGTTCGGAGAAACCGTTTCGTATAGTCCGTCCGTGCCAAAAATGGCACCGTAATGGCACAAAAATGGCACGGCAGAAAACCCGGTCATTGAAAAAGTGCCGAAAAATAAAGGAAAATTCGAGGTTAAAAATAAAAAATGAAATTAGGAATCGTCGGCCTTCCGAATGTCGGAAAAAGCACACTGTTCAATGCCATCACCAATGCCGGAGCGCAGGCGGCAAACTATCCCTTCTGCACGATCGAGCCGAACGTGGGGACCGTTGCCGTCCCGGACGCCAGACTCAACTGGCTGGAGGAATACTATCATCCGAAGAAATTCACTCCGGCCACGATCGAATTCGTGGATATCGCGGGGCTGGTCAAGGGCGCTTCCAAGGGTGAGGGCCTGGGAAATAAATTCCTGGAGAATATCCGGCAGTGCGACGCCATCGTCCACGTGGTCCGCTGCTTCGATTCCACCGAGATCATTCATGTGGAAGGATCCGTGGACCCGCTCAGGGACATCGAGACCATCGATTACGAATTGCTGCTCTCGGACATCGAGATCCTCGGCAGAAGGATCGATAAGACCGCCAAGAACCTGAAGGGTGACAAAACGCTCGCCGCGGAACTGGATTTTCTAAAACGCCTCTCCGCATATATGGAAGAGGGCAACAACGCCCGCGGGTTTGAGATCCGTTCGGAGAAAGAACAGGCCGTTTTCGATGAACTGCCGCTTCTTTCCTCCAAACCCGTGATCTACGCCGCGAACATCTCGGACGACGACCTGATGGATGGCGGAGAAAACGATTACGTAACCGCAGTCCGGGAATACGCGGCGAAGGAAAGCGCAGGCGTCGTCGTCATCTCGGCGAAAGCGGAGGAAGAGATCGCTTCTCTGGATCCGGAAGAAAAGAAGGAATTCCTTCAGGATCTGGGTATCGAGGAGAGCGGCCTGGAAAAACTGATCCAGGAGAGTTATACGCTCCTCGGCCTCATCAGTTTCCTGACGGGAGGGACCGACGAAGTCCGCGCCTGGACGATCAAGAAAGGGACGAAAGCCCCTCAGGCAGCCGGAAAGATCCACAGTGACTTCGAACGCGGCTTCATCCGCGCGGAGATCGTTCCGTTCGACACGCTGAAGGAGTTGGGCAGCATGCAGCTGTGCAGGGAGAAAGGCCTCATCCGCAGCGAAGGTAAAGAATATGTCATGAAAGACGGAGACGTCACGCTCTTCCGTTTCAATGTATAAGGAGGACCGGTTTTTGAAATTAGGCGTACTGATCGCATTCGACAAAGAGATCGATATGCTCAACCTGAACGGACGGGAATTCCGTCTCGGCGGCTGCCGGATGTGCGAAATGAAGATCGGAGAAACAGACGTCATCCTCGCGCTGTGCGGTATCGGCAAATCCAACGCCGCCGCCTGCACCCAGCTGCTGATCACTGCCCTGGGTGTCGATGCCGTCATGAACATCGGTCTGGCGGGAAGCGCCTGCCATATTCCCATCGGCGGTGCGGTACTGATCACCGAAGCGACCTATCACGACCTGATTCCGGTGGATTTCGTCGCCGAAGATTACCCGGGGATCACCCGGTTCCCCGCCGATCCTCTGCTGACCAACGTCGCAGAGCAGGTCCTGCAGGAAATGGGCGTTGAATATGCGAAAGGCGTGCTCGCCACCGGGGACCAGTTCATCTCGGATTCCGCGGTCAAGAAAGATATCATTGAGCGTACCGGATGCAGCGCCGTTGAGATGGAAGGCTGCGCTATTGCCCACATCGCCGCAAAGAACGATACGCCTTTCTGCCTCGTCAAGATCATCTCGGACAATGCGGAGGAAGAAGGCCACGACCAGTTCACGGAAACTGTCTCCATTGCGGATTATCTTGAGACTTCCACCGGCTTCATCCGGAGGTTCGCACAGGCTCTTTGATTAAAAGAAATGATAAGGAAAACAACATGAATCAGGAATTGCTGAATTATATCGAGAAGTCCCCCTCCATGTTCCAGGCTGCGAGAACGACCGCGGAACTGCTGGACCGGAACGGATTCACCTATCTGGACGAATCATCGGTCTGGTCTCTGACCGCGGGTGGAAAATACTACACGACGCGCAACAGTTCCTCGCTCATCGCCTGGCGTATGCCGCAGGGCGATTTCACCGGTTTCATGGCGATGGCTGCACACAGCGACAGTCCGCTGCTGAAACTGAAGGAGAACGCAGAACAGTTTGACGATCACTATGTCCGTCTCTCCGTGGAGAAATACGGCGGCCCGCTGCTTGCGACCTGGCTCGACCGTCCGCTCTCCGTCGCCGGCCGTCTGCTCGCCCGCACTGAAAACGGATTCCGGGAATATCTCGTCGATATGGAGGAACCGGTGGCGGTCATTCCCAGCGTCGCGATCCACATGAACCGGGATGCCAACGACAAGGCATCCTACAATATGGCGGTGGATATGCTTCCCCTGATCGGAGAACGCGGTGACGGCGTGCCGGATCTCCGGACGCGGATGGCGGAAAAACTCGGCATCAAGGCTTCGGACATTCTGACGACAGAACTCTATCTGTACAACTGTCAGAAAGGAATGATGTGGAGCAACTACATTTCTGCACCGAGACTGGATGATCTGCAGTGCGCTTTCGCAGGCCTGCAGGGAATCATCCGGGCAGAGGCGGGATCGTCGGTCCCTGTGTACTGCCTGTTCGACAACGAGGAAGTCGGAAGCGAGACCCGTCAGGGTGCGGCGTCTACCTTCCTCATCGACGTGCTGGACCGGATCTGTGCGGATCTGGGTCTCAGCGGCGACGAGCGTCTGCACCGCATCGCCAACAGTTTCATGATCTCAACCGACAACGCGCACGCGGTCCATCCGAACCATCCGGAATACAGGGATCCCAACAACTCTGTCTATATGAACG
>CAMKDB010000108.1 GCA_946411155.1 uncultured Faecalibacterium sp. | reverse complement strand
AAGCGGGTTTTTGTCCGTGGGCAGCAAAAGAAGGACTTCATTTTCCCATGTCATCATACGCATGCCGACGCTTCCGTCCTCAGTATCCTGGAAGCAGTACAGCGGGAACGTGGCGATCACGCCGCTCTGGTAATTCTCCACTTCGACGATCATGTTATAGGTGAAAGAATTATACACGTCCTCAAATCCGGTCATGATCTGCGTGGTTTTAAAAACATCCTCTCCGATCATGATGTCAAAGTTACCGCCGGCAGTTGCCATGAAGCCGATGGTCCCATCCTCATTAACCCAGTACGGTGACGCGTCCAGAATCTGTCTGGGAGTCAGAAGTTCGATCGGCGGAGTCGTTCCCCCGGAGGAACTGCCGCTGTCCGTTCCGGAAGGCTTCTCTGTTCCGGAAGGTTTATCCGTCCCTGCGGGCTTGTCCGTGCCGGATGGGGCAGTCGTGCCGGATGGTTCAGTCGTGCCGGATGGAGCAGTTGTGCCGGACGGAGCAGTTGTGCCACCCGGTTCCGTCACCGTGCCTGCCGGAGGCGTTGTCACTGTCTGCGGCTGTCCGCTGCCGTTATTTTTTCCTCCGAAATACGAACCTGCCATAAATCCGACCAGTCCGACCAGAATCAAAGCCAGAACGATCGTCGTCACAAGAAGTTTCTTATTGACACCTTCCATTGCAATGCCCTCTCTTTCTTGTTTTCTTACATTTTCATATTAAACGATTTCATGTGAAAAATACAGATTATTCTGCCTGTGCCATGCGCTGATGGTTCTCACAACCTCTTCCGGATGCGTTATAATATGCCCAGGCGGACAAACGGAGGAAACGGAAGATGATGACTGTGATTTCAGACGGAAATAATATCCAGATCAAAATGGATCAGAAACCGAACAAACTCCAGATTATGATCGACGCGCTTCGAATCTCCAGAGCGATGCTCGGTATGATCCGGGATATGCTGGGAAGGGAAAACTACCGGATTTTCACGAACCAGCTGCATAAGCTCATCGAAGAAGAGGACAGGGAACCGGCGAAGCCCAATGTCTACCATGTGGCTGTGAACAAGACTGCGCTGGAACAACAGCTGAAGGAACTTCTGGACCGAAAAAACGGAAATGAAGATGATCCGGAAGAATGACCACGAATTGAATAATTAAGAGGACTGCCCAGGCAGTCCTCTTTTTGTCAGTAAACAGACAGGATCAGAATTTCGGCACGACGGTACCGGCATAGGTCTCCTCGATGAACTTCTTTACTTCTTCAGTGCGCAGCGCATCCGCCAGCGCCAGAATAGCGGGATCGTTCTCCCTGCCTTCCTTCACGACGAGGATATTGCCGTAAATGTTCGCGGCTTCGGAATCCTTGTCCTCAATGGCAATGGCGTCCGATACCTTAAGTCCTGCCTGAACGGCGTAGTTGCCATTGACCACAGCCAGATCCAGGTCAGCCAGGTGAGCAGTGATCTGCGCTGCCTCGATTTCCTCGATCTTCAGGTTCTTCGGGTTGTCGGTGATATCAAGCACCGTGGCGTTGAGTCCCGCATTGGGATCCAGAGTCAGCAGGCCGTTTGCCTCCAGCAGGAGCAGCGCTCTCGCTTCATTGGTAGCGTCGTTCGGTACGCCGATGACAGCTCCGTCCGCCAGGTCCAAACTGCTGCTCTTTCCGGCATAGATGCCGAGGGGCTCATAATGGACCACAGCGACAGAAACGAGGTGTGTGCCTCTGGTGGCGTTGAAATCTTCCAGATAAGGAGTGTGCTGGAAGTAATTGGCGTCCAGGCTTCCGTCCTCAGTTCCGGTATTGGGAAGGACGTAATCGTCGAATTCTACGATCTGCAGTTCAATTCCCTGCTTGGCGAGGTCGTCGACAACGATCTCCAGGATCTCCGCGTGGGGCGTCGGGGATGCGCCGACCTTCAGGACGGTCTTGTCTGAGGAGTTCTGGGATCCGCAGCCTGCGAGAGACAGAGCAAGGACCAGGATCAGCACGAGCGATGTCAGTTTTTTCATAATGGTTTCTCCTTTATTCCTTTAATTTTTTTCTTCTGTTTTATTATTTCCGCCGATACCGCGGATCGTTTTGTCCAGGGAGAGCGAGGTACGCTCCCCTGCTTTCTGTATGAGCATTACCATGAGAACCAGCAGGATGACCATGATGAACATGATATCCACCTGTCCGCGGTAATAGCCGTAGTTGATGGCGATGGCTCCGAGTCCCCCGCCTCCGGCTACACCCGCCATAGCTGAAAAGCCGAGGATCGTGATTGTGGAGCTTGCGAGTCCGATCACCAGTGAAGGAAGCGCTTCCGGCAGGAGAACGCTCCGTATGATCTGCCAGGTCGTTGCACCCATGCTCTGCGCCGCCTCCACAACACCGGGATCCACACCTTTCACGGAAGATTCCACTGACCGGGCTACCAGAGGCGCAGCGGCAACGACGAGCGGAACGACTGTGGCTTGGGATCCGATAGAAGTGCCGGTCACCAACCGGGTAAACGGGATGATCGCAACCATCAGGATAATGAAGGGAACGGATCGCAGGAAGTTCGTGATGCTTCCCAGCGTATTGTTGACCGCTTTATTCGGCCTGATCCCTTCGGGAGATGTAATTGCCAGGATCAGTCCGCAGGGCAGTCCGATCATATAAGAGAACAGAGTTCCGAGAACCGTCATGTACAGGCTCTCCCAGAGCCCGTTCGTGACCAGTGTCAGCAGTTTCGCGTCCATCATTCGCCCTCCGTGTAAGTGACATGTTCTTCATCCAAATACGCCAGCATCTTCTTCTCGGAAGACTCGCTGTCCGGAAGCTGGAGCAGCATCTGTCCGTAGATCTTTCCATCGATGATCTTTGTGTCCGCCGCCAGGATGTTAACCGCTTCTCCGCACGCCAGAACCATATTTGCCACGATAGGCTGGTCCGTAGTCGTTCCGTCGAATGCCAGCCGGAGCACCCGTCTTCCGCCCCTGAAACTCTCCGTTTTCTCCCCCTGCGGGAAGATCAGCTGCTTCGCCGCGGACGTCTTCGGATGCCGGAACACTTCGCTGACTTCCCCGCTCTCCACGACCTTGCTGTCTGCCAGGATCGCTACCCGGGAGCAGATCCGCTCAATGACTTTCATCTCGTGGGTAATCACCACGATGGTGACGCCGAGTTTCCGGTTGATCTCCCGCAGCAGATCCAGGATCTGAAGCGTGGTCTTGGGATCCAGTGCGGAGGTCGCTTCGTCGCAAAGCAGCACTTTCGGATCGTTTGCCAGTGCACGTGCAATAGCGACGCGCTGCTGCATGCCTCCGGACAATTGAGAAGGATAAGCGTCCAGCCGGTCTCCGAGCCCAACTGTTTCCAACAGTTCTTTCGCCTTCTTCTCCGCATTTTTCTTCTTAACTCCTGCGATCAGAAGCGGGAAGCATACGTTTTCCAAAGCCGATTTCTGCTGAAGAAGGTTGAATCCCTGGAAGATCATGCCGATCTTCCGCCTTTCCTTCAGCAGATCCCTCCTGCTCATTTTTGACAGGTCTTTGCCGTCGACGGTCACCGTGCCCTCTGTCGGCCGCTCGATCAGGTTGATGCAACGTACCAGAGTGCTCTTGCCGGCGCCGGACAATCCGATGATCCCGAAGATTTCTCCCTCCCGGACATCCAGCGAGATTCCGTCCAGAGCCGTGACGGTACCGTTGATGCCGGTAAAGACTTTCCTCAGACCTTCGATATGTATGATGTTTGTCTCTTTCTGATCCATAATTCTCCTTCACAACAAAAAAACTGCCGTCCAAACAAGGACGACAGTACAGCCGTGATACCACCTTGATTCGTCCGTTCCTCACGGAAACAGACCTCTGGAAGTGCCAACACACTCCGGCGCAGTTACGGGCGCACCCGTCACAGCCTAAATATCGGCTGCGCCGCTCCGAGACCATGTTCCGCAGGGCCTTGCACGTCCCTTTTCAGCTGCCGGGACTCTCTGTGGTGTTCCGCCGTTGCGTACTCTTCTCTTCAACGCGTTTCGCTTTATTCATTTAAATCGATGTGTCTATTCTATTCCCGTTTTTCCCCGGAGTCAAGGAGTAATTCTCCCGTTATCTGATTCCCTGGGCAAGTTCCGCCAGATCGCGGAACAGTTCCAGATCCTTCTCCGTCAGGCGGAAATTCCCGCGGACGGCGTTTCCCTCCACGTCCGTGACAGTGAGATCGAAAACGGTCCCCTCCTTGATATAGCCTGCTGCAATCGCGCGGGCAAAAGGCATCATACGGGGATGTCCGTCCCGGAAATCCTCCCACATCTTTTTGAGTTTCAGAAAATCCATTGGATTGACCATTTTATCACCTCGGTGTTTTTGCTTCAGGTAGTATAACACACTGTCGAGCCGGAAATCATTTTTCATCCGTGAACAAAAAACGGTCGGATCATTTCCGGCCGTTCTTTTATCATGCTTCCAGATCCGGAGCGATTTCCCGGAGCGTTCTCATTCCTTCCGCCAGCACTTTCGGATCCGGGATTGCGAACACGATCTGAAGATCCGTATCCGGATTCTTGCGGAGGAAATCATCGCACGCCTGGATCGCTTTCCGCCACGCCTTATCCAACGGATAGCCGAAGATCCCCGCAGAGATCAGCGGAAAGCCGATGGAACGGATGCCGTTCTCCGTCGCCAGCTCCAGCGACCGGCGGTACGCACCATAAAGCTGCTGCGGTTCACCGCTGTTTCCGCCCTGCCATTGCGGTCCGACAGCATGGATGACCCAATCGCAGAGGGCAAAACCCGGCGTGATGACCGCGGAACCTGTTCTGCAGTAACCGATCTTATTGCACGCTGCGGTCAGTTTATCCTGGCCAGCTGCGCGGAAGATTGCGCCGCATACGCCGCCGCCCATCCACAGCCCTTCATTTGCCGCGTTGACGACCGCTTCGGTCCCGAGATTCGTTATTCCGGCATTTCTGAGTTCGATTGTTCCCATACTGAATCTCCTTACCTTTCTTCTTCGCAGTGCGCCGCATTCCAGATCAGCGTGAACAGTTCCAGCATTCGTTTGGACTGCGGATCATGCTCAAGATATCCTTCATACGTCCTGAGTGCGTAATACTGAAATACTCTTCCATCCGGGAAACAGACCGTCAGGTTGTCTCCGTCGCTGACGAGGATATCCTCATCCGGCATGAATTCTCCCTGTTCCTCATGCAGCAGCGGGTCTGCAAGCAATTCCCGGATCCGCTCCATATCCCGCTTACCGAGTGTGACCGTTCTGTCGGTATTCCCTTCCGGATACAAACCGGTCTCTTTTACACTCGCATTGTCTTCCTCCCGGTCCAATACCAGAACGGTTCCGGTCCTGCTGTTCCGGGAATCCGAAACGATAAGCTTAATTAACCATTCCGCGGCAGGAAGAATCTCGAATTCCAGGTTGTACGGCAATCCAAGGAATTGACCCGCGTTTGCGGAGTAGTCCAGTTTTCTTTCTTCTTTCAGTTCCTCCTGAACAGTGTTCAGGATCTCGAACTGATCGTCCTCTTCCAGATAGAAGGTCATCCCTCCGTCTTTGGTCCATGCGTATCCGGTCTCGATTCCCAAATGGCGGAATTCATATCCGCGGGATTCCATTTCACCGCCCACGATGTCTGAGATCGTGCAGACCGTACCCAACGGAAGATGACGGATCACGTCTGCCACCAGTGCGGCCATTTCTTTAACCGCAATCTCCCTCTCGACTTCTCTGTTCACTTTCGGCATTTTTCTGTCTCCTTTTCTTTGATGGCTCTATCATACAGCGAAGAATGTCTCCTGAGGTCACCCGCTGGGCGACATATTTATTCTTCTCCATCTTCCGGGAAGAGATCCCGGATCATCCGGTCATAGCGGGTAAGAAAAGCATGCGTGATCCTATAACTCTCCGTATCACGGTAATCGACGGAATGGATCCCGTCTCCATCGAAAGAGAGGATTTCTGCGCCGGGATATCCAAGCAGGATCGGCGAATGAGTAGCGACGAACAGCTGCGCACCGTTCTCGGACAATCTGCGAATCTCCAGAAGCAGTTCGAGCTGTTTCTGCGGCGAAAGCGCCGCCTCCGGTTCGTCCAGCAAATAGAGGGCGTTGCCTTTGAAGTCGCGTATCAGCGCAAGAAAACTCTCACCGTGGGACCGCTCATGGAAATGCATCGGTCTGCCGTAAGGACCTCTGCTGTATTCATCCTCTGCAGTCGCCACATTATAGAAACTCTCCGCCCGCAGAAAATATCCCCACTTTGCTCGCCTGACACCCTTGTAAAGCGTTACTGCGTCATACAAACGGGAATGGGAGTCATACGTGCTGAAACTGTAGTTGGTGCTGCCGCCTTCCGGATTGAATCCGTAACCGACCGCGATCGCCTCCAGCAGCGTGGACTTGCCGCTTCCGTTCTCACCAACAAAGAAGGTCACCGGACGGCTGAACTTCAGTTCCTCGACTCCGCAAAGCGACGGGATCTCCCGCAAATAACTGTCCAGAGGGACAGCGGTCCAGTCGATCCGTAACCCGCTTATAAACAGTTCGTTCATTCCGGCTCTCCTCCTTTCCATTTTTCCTATTGTAACACCCTCCATTCATGCGGTGAAGTTCCCGATATCTGCC
>CAMKDB010000107.1 GCA_946411155.1 uncultured Faecalibacterium sp. | reverse complement strand
CCACATCCAGTTCAAAAAAGACGATTACCGAACGCTGGACGCCTTCTATCAGCAGAAGATCCAGCAGATCCATATCGTCGGCGAGTTCGCGAACCTGATGGTGCGGGACTATTCGAAAGCAATGCAGTACATCGGCGACTATTTCCAGATGGACTACGATCAGTTCATGTCGAAGTATTTCGCCGGGAGAAAAAAGGAAGTCACCCGGAACATCACTTCCAAGAAGCATCAGGAACTGTTCGGGGATCTTTCGGAATCCCAGCTGCGGATCATACAGGACAGCACATCCCGAGTGATCGTCGTCGCAGCGGGACCGGGCAGCGGAAAAACACGTGTCCTTGTCCATAAGCTGGCGTCCCTCCTCCTGATGGAAGACATCAAGCAGGATCAGCTGCTGATGCTGACTTTCTCCCGCTCCGCCGCTACGGAATTCAAACAGAGGCTGTATCAGCTCATAGGAGCGCCCGCAAAATATGTGGATATCAAGACATTCCATTCCTACTGTTTCGATCTGCTGGGCACCGTCGGGCGTCTGGAAGAAGCGGACAGCGTCGAAAACAAAGCGCTGGAACTGATCCGGAGCGGGGAGATCGAACCGGAAAAGATCACCAAGAGCGTGCTGGTCATCGATGAGGCTCAGGATATGAGCGAGACGGACTTCGCGCTTATTCAGGAACTGATCGCCGCTAACGACGACCTGAGAGTCATCGCCGTCGGCGACGATGATCAGAACATCTTCGCTTTCCGCGGTTCCGATTCCCGCTATATGCGCCGGCTGATCACGGAATACGGCGCAACGGTATATGAACTGGTTGAAAACTACCGCAGCAGTCCGCCGGTCGTCGAACTGGCGAACCGCTACGGAGAAACGATACGGGGCAGACTGAAAAAGACGCCGGTCACCGCGGTCCGGAAGGGGACGGGCAAGACGACGCTGATCCGTCACAACGGAAAGAATCCCGAGACTGCGCTCGTCAATCTGCTCGCGCAGACCTATCACGGAGAACGTGCTTGCGTCCTGACACAGACCAACGAGGAAGCGCTTCAGATCCTCTGCCTGCTTCGGCAGCGCGGTGTCCGCGCGAGACTGATCCAGTCGCTGGGCGACTTCCGGCTGGAGAATCTTGCAGAGATCCGTTATTTCCTGAAACTGGTCGATTCCGATGAGAAATCTCCGGTCATTCCGGATACAGTCTGGACGGAAGCGGTAGCACAGCTCAAAACTGTTTATGAAAACAGCGCATGTCTGCCGAACTGCCTGAAACTGATCGAAGATTTTGATTCCACTGCGCCGATCCGTTACCGGACGGATCTGCTGGAATTCATCCGTGAATCCTCCTATGAGGATTTCTATCCGGATGAGCAGAAGAACGTCATCATCTCCACGATCCACCGCGCAAAAGGAAGGGAATTCGATTCCGTCCATCTTCTGCTCCTGCAGCGTCCGGGGTACCGGAACGATGATGAGGAGCGCAGAAAGATCTATGTGGCGCTGACGAGGGCCAAAGACGATCTGTTCATCCACTGCAATTATGACCTTTGTTCCACGGACGGACTGGAGAATCTGACTTCCGCCGTGTCCAATCGGGATTATCCGGAGGCGCGGGAGGTCGTCCTGCAGTTCGGCCACGCAGACGTTGTTCTGGACTTCCTCAGGAACAAAAAAGAGATCATCCTGCGACTGAGGAGCGGAGATCCTCTGTTCCTTTCGGACGGGTATCTCACCGCTGAACTGGGCGGCAGGACAGTCACTGTCGCAAAACTATCCAAACGCGGTATGGAACAGGTCGGCAGATATTACGATAAAGGCTATTCTTTCCAGTCTTCCACCGTACGTTTTGTAGTTGCATGGAAGAAAAAGGAGGAGACGGACGAGACTGCCGTCCCGCTGGTGGACATCACCCTGGCAAAAGAAGAAACGGAACCGCGTCCCCGGGATCAGTGATCCCCGGAGTGAATGATTCGGAGGTTGGACATGTGCGGCAGATATAATTTCACCCACGTCGACGGCGACAGCAGGCTGGACGCGATCATCGATTCCATGGAGAAGAACTATCCCGGGACATACAAAACGGGAGAGATCTTCCCCGGCGACACCGCTCCCGCGGTCATCGGGCGGAGCGGAAAGATCGTCGCCGTCCCGGCGGTCTTCGGATTTCCGGGATTCAGTGACGGGAAGCTGATCATCAACGCACGCTCGGAAACGGCAGCGGAGAAGAAACTCTTCGCCGACTGCCTCCGTGAACAGCGCGCCGTCCTTCCGGCGTCCGGTTTTTTCGAATGGAACCGTCACACGCCGGAGAAGACCAAATATCTGTTCACCTCGGAAACGATGCGGACGATCTACCTGTGCGGGCTCTACAAGGTCGTCGACGGCGTCATCCGGTTCGTGATCCTGACGCGCGGAGCGAACGATTCCATGATCGCGGTACACGACCGCATGCCCGTGATCGCAGGAGAGGAGGAAGTCCGCCCGTACCTAACGGATCTCAATGCCGCTGCCGGGATCATCGCCGCGGCGTCCCCAGTGCTCGCGTGCAGACCGGCAGGCGTCTGAAACAGAATTATTGCCGGATCCGGTTTAAAACTTTTCGTTATCGGTTACAAGTGAAGCCTCATGCGACTTCAGTCGTGTGAGGCTTCACCACATCACAGAAAACGGAACGCCTCCTGCCGCCGGCAGGGGGCGGTTTCTTTCTCCGGAATGCGGTCACGCGGCCTCGGATCCATTGTCTTATGGCAGAACACATAATATACTTTTATCAATATATGGGATCATCTGCCCTTTGCGGGAGGAAATACATATGGCGTCTGAATGGATCATCCGCTATGACGAAGCGTTCATGCGGCGGTTCGAAAAACTGGGGGAAATGCTGGAGACGGCGGACCGCCCGGCGCTGCACCGTTTCCTGATCGACAACTTCGGGAACATCTTCACAACGTTCCAGTACTACGCGAACCGGATCGCGTGCGGGGGCGCCCGCGATCTCGAGGAAGAAGACGAAGAGACGAGGCGGGAACTCCTGCGGCCGCTCTCGCACCGGCAGTTCCGGGTGATCGAACAGTCCTTCTCCGTGTGGGCGAATGAGGAGCAGTACGTCATCTCGTCGATCTGGGATTTCCTGTACGACGAGGGCAGGATCCGGAACAAGAAGGTCATGAGCGTGGCCGAAGTCGACGGCTGCGCGCTGGTCCTGGAACAGGTCTATGTCTGCCTCGCAGGCAGGCACGGCGGGAAGAAAGGGGAGTAGAGCGGATGGACAGGCTGGAAGCGTTCGAGAAGATGCTGCGTGAGATCCGGGAACAGGCGGAACGGGAAAAGGAACAGATGGATCTCCTGAAGGCCGCCGGAAAGGAAAAGAGCGCGACGTACCGGCAGTATTTCGGCAACCGCCTGCTGCTGAAGATGATGCTGGACCGCTACAGGGCGTACGGCCTGCTGGACTGAGGATAATAACATGACAGAGATCTTTTCATCGGAGCGGATCCGGTTCACGGAAGTGTCGGAACGGCTGATCCCCGACTACCTGCGGATGGTCAACGACTACGAGAACGTGAACATCTATCTCGGCTCTGCCCAGGATTCCTATACCGAGGAGGACGAGGTGCGCTGGGTCCGGGAAAAACTGGACGGAAACGCGGCGGTCTTCTCCATGATGGAAAAAGAGACCGGGGACTTTATCGGCAACATCGAGCTGATGGACGTCGCGGACGGTCAGGGGGAGCTGGGCATCGCGCTGTCGGCGGAGAAACAGAACAGGGGCTACGGAACGGAAGCGATCCGCGCCCTCACGTCGTACGCCGCGCAGCGGATGGGCGTCAGGCGGATCTTCCTGCGGGCGGATCCCAGAAACCTGCGGGCGCTCCATGTTTACGGAAAATGCGGCTTCCGGGAGTATGACCGGACGGAGAAGGACGTGTACATGGAACTCATTCCGGTACGGTAAGCGCACACAGCCTTTCAGAGGCAGAACAAAAGAAAGACCCCGGTCCTCAGGGACCGGGGCGTATTTTTTGCTGTTTTTATTCCGCGGCGGGAGCGGGGAGGCAGGGAAGAGGCTCTTCAGCGGGAGCCGCCTTGCGGCGCAGTTCCCGGTAGACGAATTCCTCATGATCCTCCTCGACAGCGATGTCCCAGTCCTCCGGGTCGAACACGTCGAAATAGGTGTCGACCTCGTACTCCTTCTTGATGAAGGAGATGTACGCCTTCTTCGCGTAGGGGTAGGACTGCCTGTAGATGGAGGCGCCTCCGCAGATGATGTATTCCGTCTCGTCGTCCCTGTGGGCTTCCAGGAAGGCAATGAGGTCGTGCTCGACGGCGACGCCCTCCCGTTCGTATTCCGGATCGATGGAGATCACGGTGATGTAGCGGTCCTTCAGCTTGCCGGGCAGATTGTCATAGGTCGTCTGGCCCATGACGATGTTCTTGAACATCGTATTCCGGCGGAAGACCTTGAACTCCTCGCGGATATGCCAGGGCATGACTCCCTTGTATCCGATGCCGTAGTTCGGGTCCACTGCAACAGAGAAACTGATCATGTCTTCTTCTCCTTTCCGCGGTCAGATGCCGAGATCCAGGACCAGCTGGGGCTTGGTGGACGAATAGTTGCGCAGTTTGAAATCCTCGATCGTGAAGGAATAGAAATCGGTCTTGTCGGTCTCGAGGGAGATCTGCGGATCCGGTGTGTCCGCCGGCTCGCTCGCCGCCTTCTCCTCATACCGGCGCAGCATCTCTCGGGCGGCGTCCATGTGGCGGTCGTAGATCTGCTCGTTCGCGACGACGTGGCTGAAGACGCCGGCCTTGTATCCGGTGTGCTTCGCGATCATCATCAGCAGGGCGGCGTACTGGATCTCGTTCATCCCGCCCGCGCCGCTGGCGGTGAGCATGTCGCCGCTGCGCTGCACGAGCATCATGTCCAGATATTCGCCGCGGACGTTCCAGATGGTGAGGAAGGCGCAGGGGGCGAGGCCCTTCGTTTCGCGCAGGTCCGTCTCCTGCCAGAGGGAGACGACCTTCCGCCTGCCGTAGGGATCCGTCTCGATGTCTTTGATCAGGTTGTTGATCAGGTCGTACCGGCTGACGGTGGCGCCGTAGCGCTGGCCGATCGTGCCGTCCCCGATATCCCAGGGGTTCCACCAGGTCACCTTCATCGCTTCCATCTCGGAGATGACGTTCGTGGGGTGCTGATAGATGGTGAAGATCTCGCGGATCGCCGTCTTCCAGGCCATGGGGCGGAGCGTGCAGATGGGGAATTCCCCCTTGCTGAGATCGTACTGCCGCATGACGTGATTGACCGAGAGGGTGTGGGCGGGCGTGCCGTCCGCGTACTTCGGCCTGGGATTCACATCCAGGTAGCCGTCTGCCAGGATGTGCTCGATATCGGCTTTCATGTAACGGTCCGCTTTGTTCATTGTGTACTCCTTTGGATGAGGTATAGCAGATGCATTACTGAATATTGTAATACAAAGCCGCCCGTAATGCACGAAAAGAGTTTTCTTCTCGTCAACTGCATGGCAGAAATGTATACTGACACTAGAAGGAAAAACAGATAGTTAATCTGGAGAAAAAACGATGAAATACGGAGAATCCTCATTCGATATCCTGTATCTGCTTTTCGCAATCGTCAGCGGATGCGTCATCCTGAAACGAGCAAAGGGAAAGACGGAGCGGTACATGGGCGTCGCGGCGCTTGTGCTGGGATGCGGCGACGCGTTTCACCTGGTCCCGCGCGTGCTTAACTATTTCACGGACCTGGACCTTACCGCAGCCCTCGGCGTGGGCAAGCTGATCACATCCGTCACGATGACGGTGTTCTACGTCCTGCTGTACGACGTCTGGGCGGGCTATTACGGCGAAGAGAAGGAGAGAAAACTGCTCCTCCTCATCCGGTGCCTGGCGGCGGTCCGGATCCTCCTGTGCCTGTTCCCGCAGAACGGCTGGCTGCAGAACAGCGGCGATATGACCTGGGGCATTATCCGGAACGTGCCCTTTGTGATCCTTGGGGCGGTCATCTGCGTTCTGTTTTACCGGAAGAGAACGGCGGACCGGATCTTCCGTCCGCAGTGGCTGTACATCCTGCTCTCCTTCGCGTTCTATATCTCCGTCGCCGTCGGCGCGGGAGCGGTGCCGATGCTCGGCATGCTGATGCTGCCCAAGACGGTCTGCTATATCCTGATGATCGCCGCGTTCCTGAAGGCACAGGCGCAGGGAAGAAATTAAAAGTTAATAAATAGTGTATAAAACGGTTGGATGATTCCAACCGTTTTATGTTTTTTCATAGCAACGGCTCTGCTTTTGAACCATCAATTTGGGATTGCGTTGGATTGTGTTTGCTGCATCGGGAGAAAACAATCGTATTGTTACCGAATTGTAATGTTGGTTTGTGTTGCATTTATCTGTATAAAAACAACAAGCGGAATGACTGAAACGTTGAAAAATAGGGCGTTTTTCAGTTGATCTCCAAAAATGAAAAACCACACATTCTTTCAGCTACAGTTATATATCACCAAAAAGGAAGGTTGTTTTTGTCTATTCGTCAATTTACGCATATGACAAATCAAAGATAAAATAAAGACAAATCAACACAAACCAAAAAAGAGGAGGGTCGCATGGACGAAAAACTGGTTAGTCAAATTCGCTATGCTGC
>CAMKDB010000106.1 GCA_946411155.1 uncultured Faecalibacterium sp. | reverse complement strand
CTGAAGACCCGTTTTACTGTAGGCCTGGTGATGCAGTATCCAGAGTATCAGTTATTTGAAGAATCGGTATATAAGGATATTGCTTTTGGTCCTAAAAACATGGGGCTATCAGACGATGAAATCCGGGAACGGGTTCTTGAAACCTGCTCCTATCTGGGGCTATCTGAAGATATTCTGGAAAAATCGCCGTTTGACCTTTCAGGCGGGCAGAAACGAAGAGTTGCAATTGCCGGAATCCTTGCAATGAAACCTCAGATCCTTGTCCTGGACGAGCCGACTGCAGGTCTTGATCCCAGAGGCAGAAAAGAATTGCTTTCACTGATCGACGATTATCACAAACGTGAAAACAATACTGTTCTTTTTGTTTCCCATTCAATGGATGATGTTGCCGCTTTCAGCGATATGGTCCTTGTAATGAATCAGTCCAGAGTATTCTGTTTCGATACGGTTCAAAACGTTTTTTCAAGATCAATCGAACTGAATGAAATGGGGCTCAACATTCCCAGTGTTACGGAGATTCTGGTCATGCTAAAGCATAACGGGTTCGATGTCGACACATCAATCTATCGTTTGAACGATGCCGTTTCGATGCTGATCAAGCGGTATCAGGAAGGCGGCTTGTCATGAGAGATATCACATTAGGCCAATATATCAATGGCGATTCAGCTCTTCATCGACTGGATCCCAGGTTGAAACTTCTGGCTACCATTGTTTTCATTGTTTTCTTATTTCTAATAAAATCCCCTTTTATCATGATGGTCCTGCTTTGTGCACTTCTTCTGCTGTATCACATGGTTCATATTCCTGTGAAACTGCTGCTCGTGAGTATCAAGCCGGTTCTTCCGATCATTCTTTTTACTTCTTTTTTGAATATGTTCTTTGTAAAAGGGGAACCTCTGCTTTCCGTCTGGAAACTCACGATTTCCGACAAAGGCGTACTCTTTGCTTTTATGCTATCAGCCCGTATCATAGTGCTTCTTGCAGGCTCATCTCTACTGACCTATACAACAACTCCTATCCAGTTGACAAGTGCGATCGAATCTCTTTTTACGCCTCTTCTCAGGTTCGGATTTCCGGTTCATGAACTGGCGATGATGATGACCATTGCGTTGCGATTTATCCCAACTCTGCTGAATGAGACCGATAAAATTATATCCGCTCAGAAATCCAGAGGAGCTGATATGGAAAGCGGCAATTTTATTCAGAGGGTAAAGGCACTATCCCCGGTTCTGATTCCCTTATTTGTCTCAGCTTTCAGACGTGCGGATGAACTGGCGCTTGCAATGGAATGCCGCTGCTATAACGCTTCGGAGAAACGAACCCGCTTGCACCAGCTGAAATACACCGGAAAGGATGCTGTCGCAGCTCTAATCTGCATCGTTTTTTTTGGTGTACTTCTTTTAGTGGATGGAAAAATGAATGTTAGACTTTGAGAAAAACTATCTGGTGACGATATCTTTTCTTGGAAGCAGATATCACGGTTCTCAGATCCAAAAGAATGCTGTTACAGTACAGCAAATATTTCAGGATGCCCTGTATGAAACACTGGCCACTGACGGAGTGGAGATCAAATGTTGTTCAAGAACAGATTCCGGAGTGCATGCTAAAGCATTCTGCATCAGTTTTTCTGTCCCTGATTCCTTGTCTGAATTCCGATTCATATCCAGAATGAATCATCTGTTACCAGAGGATATCAGAGTGATTGGGCTCAAAGAAGTTCCAAACGGTTTCCATGCAAGATACTCCAGTACCGGGAAACGTTACGAATATTACATTTGGAATCATGAGATCATGTCTCCTTTTTGGGAAGGCCGCGCATTTCACGAACGAAAGAAGATCGATTCCCAGAAAGTCATGAATGCTGCTGAATTATTTGTCGGAACTCATGATTTCAGTTCTTTCTGCTCAATAAAAAGCGATGTGGAAGACAAAATCCGTACTGTGAAGGAAATCACTTTACAGGAAAAAGAGCATGATTTGTGGGTACTTTCTATCAGTGCTGACGGTTTTCTATATAATATGGCAAGAATAATTGCAGGTGCATTGATCCAGGTGAACAGAGGGAAATTAACTGTATCGGACTTAGAAGCGTATCTGAACGGACGCCCCAGAGACAATTTGCTTCTGACACTTCCTGCTCACGGTTTATATCTTTCGGAGGTATTTTATTAATTGGCTAACCAGTTAGACGAGATCACTAACGCCAGAAGGATGCGGGTAAACAAAATCAGGAAAAAACGATTTCTGATTTTCTTCTTGATTTGTTTTGCTCTCATCGTTTTCTATATGCTGGTCACTTCATACTCTGAGATTGCTTCTAAAGATTTCAAAGATCTGTTTCACACGGTCTTTGCATCTGGATCATATCCGATCGAAATGTCTGAAACTGTCACAATGGTTGAAAAGAATGACCAGTCAATTGTTTTACTCTCTCAGAACACAATTAAAACCGTCAAAGGCAGCGGCGCATTGATATTCGAGGCTCCGCACGGTCTTACCAGTGCAGAGATGGCTTCAAGATCTGGAAGAATCGTGGTTTACAGCCAGTCCGGAAAAAGTTTCAAAGTCTATAACCGATCTTCGTTGCTTACGATGGGAAACACTTCCTTTGAGATTTCGGGTGCAGCTGTTCTCTCATCCGGAAGGTATTGTTTATTAACCCGGGGAGACGAATATACATCTGAACTTCACGTTTTCAATAAAGACACTTCCAAACGCTTTACATGGTATGGAACTGATGGTTTCCCCCTTGATGTGATAGCTTCTCAATCCGGTGATACCGTTCTTGTCATCTCAGTCAAGAGCTTGGAAGGAAGGCTGTTCACGGTAATGACGGTCATCAATACCGCTTCTCAAAAAGAAGAATACTCCTTTACTCACGAAGGCTTATACGTTGATGCCATGCTCAACGGCGAAGACCTTGTAGTTATATTTGATTCGGAAGCTGTGTATTTCCGTAAGGACGGTCAGATACAGAGTTCTTATGCCTTTGACGGAAAACAGCTTTTGAAAATAGCGCATCAGGAAGGGGATAACATTGCGCTTTGTTTCGGAGACAATTCACGTTGCGAGATCAATACGATTGTTGTCCTCAGCAAGAAACTGTCTCAGATCATGTATGAGCCGTTTAAACGCGAAATACATGGTATATGGCTCGATGCAGATGAACTCTATGTATTATCACGTGGAAGGGTATTTGTTTATTCATCGTCCGGAACGCTGAAAAAAACATATGTCTGCAGCACTTCTTCTTATGGAATTTTTGAGTGGGGAGGACCTGTTGTTCTGGAATCTCAGTTTGCAACCAAACTGACAGAAACCACACAGACAGAAGAAAACAATGAGTCTTGATTATTTCAATCCTTATGACATTCTGTTTATCACAGTTCTGCTCTTGTTCTTTGGCTATTATTTTTATAAAGGTTTTCTTTATTCCATCGTTGGGATGCTGAAAGTTGTCGGAGCAGCTTGGGCAGGACACGAAGTAAGTTCTCGTTTTTCACAATATCTGTATGATCAGTTTGTTCACAAAAAACTGGTAGAATCTGTTGCATCAAAACTGATAGAATTCCGTGATGGATTGATAGATACATTTGGAGATGATTTTATAGGCAAAGCCATCTCTTCGTATCTAAGGAATTCTCCGATCGGCGGAGATCTGACACAGGCCGCCGAGACAGTCGTTCAGGATGGATTACAGGAAACAATAGTTAACGGTTTTCAGGTTTTATTGTTTTGTCTGGTTTTCGTTCTTGTTATTCTGATCTGTTCATTACTTCAGAATCTTCTGGTCCATACCAATGACATCCCGGTTCTTGGATTTTTCAATCGTTTGCTTGGCGGCTTGCTCGGTGTGCTGATGTCTGTTGTGATCTTATTGCTGATATCTATGGTTATCAGTGTTTTGCTGAAATACAATGTTTCATATTTGGATCAGGAAACAATTCTGTCTTCTAAGTTATTCAGTGTAATTTTTAAATTAAATCCGTTTTCTAGTTGAGGAATAAAATGCTTTGTTCAAGATGCAAAAAACGTCCCGCTGTGATGTTTATCACAAAAGTCGAAGGAGATAAGACAACTAATGAAGGTCTGTGTCTTGTCTGTGCAAAGGAACTCGGTATCAAACCGGTCGACGATATCCTGAAAAAATTCGGAATCTCCGACGATGATATCGAAGCTTTTTCTGAGCAAATGAGTTTCCCCAATTCCGAAGATGATGATTTTCAGCAGGGGGGTACACCTACCTTCCCTTCGATTTTCGGCAACCTCTTCGGCGGGAAACAACGCAATGAAAACCCTGCTGATGGAAAGACTTCTCAGGAAAAGCAGGATAAGAAAGAAAAACAATTCAAATTTCTTGATACATACTGTGACAATCTGACAAAAAAGGCCGTCGAGGGCAAGCTTGATCGAATCATCGGCCGTGATAAGGAAATCGCCCGTACAATCCAGATTCTCTGCAGAAGACAGAAAAATAACCCTTGTCTGATTGGGGAAGCTGGTGTCGGAAAAACAGCGATAGCTGAAGGTATCGCTTTAAAGATTGCTTCGGGGGAAGTACCTGACAAACTTTCCGACAAGAAAATATACCTGCTTGATCTGACTGCGCTTGTTGCCGGTACGCAGTTCCGCGGTCAGTTTGAAAGCAGGGTAAAAGGTCTGATTTCCGAGGTGGTAGAAGCAAAGAATATAATTCTCTTCATCGATGAAGTCCATAACCTGACCGGTGCCGGAGATGCTGATGGTGCTATGAGCGCATCCAATATTCTTAAACCTGCTCTCTCAAGAGGAGAGATCCAGGTCATTGGTGCTACGACTTTTGCGGAATATCGAAAGTTTATTGAGAAAGATCAGGCCCTTGAAAGAAGATTCCAGACCGTCAGCGTAGAAGAGCCTTCCATTGATGATTGCATCAAGATGCTTGACGGTATCAAAGATTATTATGAGAATTATCACGGTGTAAAAGTTGGAGAAAAAGAAGTGCGTGACATCGTTGTCCTCTCCGAACGTTACATCTCCAATCGTTTTCTTCCCGATAAAGCAATCGACCTCCTGGATGAAGCCTGCACCCGCGCCTCTTTGGAATCGCCAATAATCAAGGAATATCATCTTCTGGAGAAAGAGATCGAATCGCAGCAGAATCTTATTGAAGAGGAAAATTCTCAGGAAGAACCGGATTACGAAAAGATTGCCAACCTCCGCAGTGATCTTCTTCGTCTTGAAGATAAGCGTGATCAGCTGAAACCAAAGTTTGAGAACGTCAATGTTACTGTCAACGATATTGCTAAGGTTATCGAGCTCTGGACAGGGGTTCCTTCTGAAATGGTCTGTATGGACGAAGTCCATCAGATCGACAAACTTGAAGATGAGCTGAGAAAGAGAATCATAGGACAAGACGAGGCTGTATCAAAAGTCGCTAAAGCGATCAAGCGGACAAGACTCGGCCTGAACGGTCATTCGCGTCCTGCTTCCTTTATCTTTGTCGGTCCTACAGGTGTAGGGAAAACAGAACTCGCTAAAGTCGTTGGCGAAACGTTGTTTGACAGTGTTGATCCCATCATCAGAATAGATATGTCTGAATACATGGAGAAACATACAGTCAGCCGGCTGATCGGATCGCCGCCGGGATATGTCGGTTATGATGAAGCAGGACAGCTTACGGAAAGGGTCCGAAGAAAACCGTACAGCGTTGTTTTGTTTGATGAGATCGAAAAAGCCCATCCTGATATTATGAACATTCTCCTTCAGATTCTTGATGACGGCAGAATTACAGATGCTCAGGGGCGGACAGTAAACTTTGAGCATACTATTGTTATCATGACCAGCAATGCTGGTTCCGGGTTAAAAACCGGGTTGGCTGGTTTCGGTCAATCTCTGGAAGAGATGAATTCCGGCAAAATGCTGAAAGCTTTGAAAGAATTCTTAAAGCCGGAATTTATTGCCCGTGTTGACGACGTGATCGTATTCAATGCCCTTGATGTAAACAGTCTTGTTAAGATCGCTGACCTCATGCTTAAGGATGTCAAGTCCATCCTGGAAGAAAAGGGAATTAATCTTCTGGTGAAGCAAAAAGTATTGGAAGTTCTGGTCCATAAGAGCGGAGAAGGAGAATATGGCGCAAGGGATCTTCGTCAGACGATCCGAAGAGAAGTTGAAGACCGCATTACCGATCTGATACTTGATAACGAAAAACTCTCGGAGATCAATCTGAAGGTCTCAGATTCCGGCGAGATTCAAGCAGACTTCAAATAAAAAAAGAACCTTCTGCAAAAGCAGAAGGTTCTTTTTTAGACTAATAATCAGTCAGTAACGTACGGCAGAAGAGCAATCTGTCTAGCGCGTTTAACAGCGTTTGTGAGTTCACGCTGATGACGTGCACAGGTACCAGTCATACGACGGGGAAGAATCTTGCCTCTCTCAGAAATGAATTTTCTCAGTTGTGCAGGGTTCTTATAATCGATGACGGCATCACGCTCAGTGCAGAACGTGCAGACTTTGCGACGACGCTGACGATTCGCAGGACGCTGAGGTCTTTCGGGACGTTCAGGTCTTTCAGTTCTTTCAGCAACAGGTTCAGCTGCGGCAACGGTCTCTGCTGCCTGGACAGCCGTGTTTTCAGTGTTATCCATAAGTCGACTCCTTAAACGAAATTAGAATGGAAGGTCATCATCATTAGAGATGATTGT
>CAMKDB010000105.1 GCA_946411155.1 uncultured Faecalibacterium sp. | reverse complement strand
AGACGTTCGGTGATCACGTCGATCTGCCGGTCATACATTTCCCGTGTCACCTTCTGGTCGAAGAGCAGACTGTCGAAGACATCGCTGAAACCGCGCAGTTCCGACATCGTCTTCTCCTGCGTGACGCAGGCGTTGTACGCGGCAGCCGTCGTATTCTCGTATTTCTTCAGGGTATCGTAGAACGCGCGGAACGCCGCCCGGCGGACTACCGTGTCCGCTTCCAGCTCGTAGTCGTCCTCGTAGAGGGAATATCCCAGCGGGTACTCCTTCCCGCCCGCCGTGAACGGACGGAAATCCATATCCGCCAGTTTCAGCGTGTTGTAGATGCTGTAGGGCACTTCGAAGGACCTGCCCAGAGCAGCCAGGGCCTTCTCCGTCTCGGGAGACAGCATGTGCGCCTTGCGGGCGATCAGGTCTTTCAGATAGACCCTGCATCCCTTTGCCAGTTCCACCGCGGCATCCAGGACACCATCCGGCGCCAGCAGGATCTCGCTGTCCACAAAGGAGAGCGCCGTCTGCAGGCGGGTCAGCTCGTCGCTGACTTTTTCAAAGCGTTCGCGCAGGGCGTTGTCGGTGTAATCCGCCTCCACCGCCAGTTCCGCGTATCCCCAGATGCGGTACATCGCGGGCAGGAGGTCGCCCATCTCGTCCAGGCACCGCACGATCGTCTCCGCGGTATCCAGCTTTCCGGAATAGGTCTCCGCGAACGTCTTCACTTTTTCTTTCACGTCATTCAGGGCATCCCACATCTCTTTTTCTTCGGGAAAGATCAGGGACAGATCCCATTTCTGCTCTTCCGGTACGTCTTTACGGGCGCACAATTCCATTTTTATTCCTCTTTTCCGCCTGAACAGGCTTTTTCATAGTTTGCAAAATACTTCTCCAGAAAGCGTCTCGTCGGAGAATAGAGATTCTCCGGAAGTCCGTCCGGGGAAAACCAGCGCCATTCGTCTTCTTTCTCCGGTTCCATCACCTGGGGCTCCCCTTCGGCGGAACGCGCGACGAACTGCAGCGTCACGAAATGCCGGTCCGGCTGGACGTCGTCCGACGCGCTGAAAAGCTCCGGCACGCCGATCTCCAGTCCGGTCTCCTCCCGCACTTCACGGGCGGCGCCTTCAAACATGGATTCGCCGAATTCCTGCTTTCCTCCGGGCACCGTCCAGGTATCCGGTTCGAAGATCCCGCCGGTATCCTTTCTTTTCGCGGATCGGTGACCCAGCAGGATCTTTCCTTCCCGCAGGACCAGCACGGCCAGTCCCACACGTACGATCCCATTCATGGAGCGTCTCCTCCGGTCCCGGGAAAGACGGTCCGCGGTATTCCCGGAACCGTTCCCCGCGTCTTTCCGTTGTGCTTTCTTTTCAATTATACGCTATAATAAAGTCAGATTTTCATATTTTGCGGATTTTTACTAAAAGGAGAACTGCAATGGCGAGATATATTCTGGCAGCGGATCAGGGAACGACCAGTTCCCGCGCGATCCTGTTCGACGAGGACCTCAATATCGTATCGTCCTCCCAACGGGAGTTCACACAGTATTATCCGAAGGAAGGCTGGGTGGAGCACGACGCGACGGAGATCTATTCCACAGAGCTCGGCGTCATGACCGAGGCCGTGGCGAAGAGCGGGGTCGATCCCGCACACATCTCCGCGATCGGCATCACCAACCAGCGCGAGACCGTGGTCGTGTGGGAAAAGGATACCGGAAGGCCCATCTACAACGCCATCGTCTGGCAGTGCCGCCGTACCGCAGGCATCTGCGAGGAACTGGAATACCGCGGACTCTCCGATTATATCCGGGAGACCACCGGTCTGCTGATCGACGCCTATTTCTCCGGCACCAAGATCAAATGGATCCTGGACAATGTGGAAGGCGCCAGGGAGCGCGCCGAGAACGGCGAGCTGCTCTGCGGCACCATCGACTGCTGGCTGGTCTATAAACTCACCGGCGGCAAGGTCCACGTCACGGACCGCACCAATGCTTCCCGCACCATGCTTTACGACATCCGGAACCTCCGCTGGGACGAGCGCCTGCTGAAGGAACTGGATATCCCCCGCTGCATGCTTCCCGAAGTCCGCTCCTCCAGCGAGATCTACGGCTACATGGACCTCGCCGGCCACAGCATCCCCATCGCGGGCATTGCCGGCGACCAGCAGAGCGCCCTCTTCGGCCAGACCTGCTTTGAGAAGGGCGAAGCCAAGAACACCTACGGCACCGGCTGCTTCACGCTGATGAACACCGGCTCCGAATTGTGCTACAGCCGGAACGGACTGGTCTCCACCATTGCCGCCACCGGGCCGGACAAGGTCCAGTACGCGCTGGAAGGCTCCGTCTTCGTGGGCGGCGCCGTCGTGCAGTGGCTGAGAGACGAGCTCCGTCTCGTGGACAGCGCGGCGGACACGGAATACTTCGCAACGAAAGTCAACGACACCGCAGGCGTGTACATCGTGCCCGCCTTCACCGGCCTCGGCGCACCGTACTGGGATATGTACGCCCGAGGCACCATCGTCGGCCTGACCCGCGGTGCAAACCGCAACCATATCATCCGCGCCGCACTGGAATCCATCGCGTTCCAGACAAATGCCGTCCTGAAAGCCATGGAATACGACCTGGGCTACAGTCTGAAGGACCTGAAGGTGGACGGCGGCGCAACCGCCAATAATTTCCTCATGCAGTTCCAGGCGGACATCACCGGCATCGAGCTGATCCGACCGCGGATCCTGGAGACCACGGCCATGGGCGCAGCTGCACTTGCCGGCCTCGCAGTCGGACTCTGGAGGAGCCCCGAGGAACTCAAGACGAAAGTTGCGGCGGAACGCACTTTCCTGCCCCAGATCGACCAGAAGAAACGCGACCAGCTCGTCTCTGGTTTCAACCGCGCAGTCGAGTGCTCCCGCGGATGGGCGAATGAATGAACCTCCTCCCAGGCGTCCTGACGCCGGGAACCGTACAGACAGACAAAAACGGACTGATTCCTTATGGAATGGTCCGTTTTCTGCTTCCAAATCTTTCTTTTTCGAAAGAACCGCGTTTGTTAACGAAAGAATCGGACAGATCTCCCTCATATAATGGTTACAGGAGGTGATGAGATGCGCAGGATTATTTCCGTTCTGCTCGCGGTCTGCCTTCTGGTCCTGACTTCCTGCGGAACGTCTCCGCAGGAAGGATCCGCTTCCGGAGAGACATCTTTTTCTTCTGTAAAAATCACTTCCGCCGTCACCGTGGAAATTCCGTCCGGAGGACACGTCAGTTCTTTCACCCTGTCCGGATGCGAGATCCACGTTTACCGCCCAGAGGGGATCCCGTGCGACGGTCTGATCAATTATGGGTATACCGCCCCGCTTCTGATGGTGTTCGGCGACGGAAAACTGGACGCCCGTAGCGCGGTGGAATTCATACGTGGAAAAGGGATCGACCGAACTGCCCGGGCATACGGCGCTTCCGTTGTCTTCGTGAATCCCGCCTCCTGCTGGGAAGAGGAGCCGTACGGTCTGTACGAGGCGGTGCTCGCGCATACGAAGATCGGTCAGGCCGGATTCTCACACGGTATGCTCTACGAAGCGGATTCCAGAGAATATTTCATCTTCGCCGCTCCCGGAAAGACCGTCGTATACGGATACGGACACGGCGCGGATTACATCGCGGAAAACTATCTGAAAGAGACTTCCGGTCCGTCCGCCATGTCTTATCTCGGCGTCGACGACATCACCCTCACCGCCGCGGTGCTGGAAGACCTGAGCGCGGAACCCGTCATAGGGGACCGGAACATCATCATCGTATCCGTCGGCAACACGGACGCAGTCAACAGGTCGATCGCGGGAAAAAGCGACTGTTTCCATGAATCCTCTCCCGGCTTTGAAGAGATCTACGATGCGTATATCGCGGGATATCAGCGGTCAGGCGGGAAGATCATTGAATCCTTTGATTTCAGAAAAGCCGGACTCGCCATGACGGCGCTGGAACTGGAAGTGCACACGTCCGAGGATAACCGCAGCGTTAAGACACCGACGTATGTCCTCGGTGCCGTCGTATTCGCCCGAAAAAACACAGAGAAGGAGAAAAGACCTCTCGTCCTGTGTTTCCACGGGGGCGGTGACACCGCCCTGCTGACGTCGACGATCGCCGGATGGGACAGGCTCGCATTCGAAGAAGACTTCATCCTCTGCGCGGTCGAGTACCATACCAGGACGACAGCGACCGAGATCATGGAAGTAATCGGCCTTCTTCAGGAGATCTGGGATATCGATGCCTCCCGCATCTACGCGACCGGTTTCTCTATGGGCGGGATCAAGACCTGGGACCTGTATCAGGAATACCCGGAATACTTCGCGGCAATGGCTCCGATGGGCGCGACGGTCGGCGTCGGGCAGAACACCCAGTTCGCCGCCTCGCCTTCCCTGAATGAGGACATCCCGGTTCCCGTATTCATGTGCGGCGGCGAGAATTCCCAGCTGGAGGAACTTCCGTTCCAGGGTCTGACCTGTGTCGAACGGGTCAACTACCTGTTCCGCGTCAATGACGTTCCGGTATCCTTTGAAATGAGTATCGCGAATAAGACCGAATGGGCGGATTCTGTCTGCGGCTATCGGGGAGACATCGTTGAAGAACTCACGGACAGTGACAATCCGCAAAGTGTCACGACGGTCCGGTATTACCGCAGCGCGGACGGAGGCGTCTATACCGCTCTTTGCTCCATCAGAGCGCACGGACACGAGATCCGGCCGTTCACCTGCCAGAAAGCGTGGGATTTCATGAAACAGTTCAGCCGTAATGATGACGGCACGGTCACGGTCAGCGGAGAAACGGTTACGGAATAGCATTCTACCCGGAAACAGATAATGCCCGGAACGATACCAAAGCGGGTTCGTTCCGGGTCGTTTTGATCGTGGAGCGGTGTTTTGGCAAAATAATTGATTCTGATTAATCAATTCTGAGACCAATTAACGAATTTTCGCAGATAATCTTTGCCGGATTTCCGGCGTTTCTCTTTTCAAGCAACTAAAGCTGACAGAATCGTTGCTGAATTGTTAAGTCTGGTTGGTGGTACAACATTCCCCACTTTTCTACAATTATGTTAATTTTCGTTGCAAAGGTGGGATAAGTATGAGAAAACATTATTTGGATAACATCCGCTGGCTGACCGTCGTACTGGTGGTCTTCTACCATGTGCTTTATATGTATAACGCTGAAGGGGTTACCGGGGGGCTGGGCAAGATCACCCATCTTCAGGTTCAGTACTATGATCTGTATTTGAACTTCGTCTATCCCTGGCTGATGCCGATCTTGTTCATTGTTTCCGGCATTTCTTCCCGGCTGTATCTGGAAAGCCACAGCAATCGGGAATTCATCAGAAGCCGGACTACTAAACTGTTAGTGCCCTCTACCATCGGACTGTTTGTCTTTCAGTTCATTCAGGGCTACATCAACATGTCTCTTTCCAACGCTCTGGACCAGATGGCTGAGGCTTCTTGGTTTGTCAAATATCTGATAATGGCGATCTCGGGTCAGGGAGTCTTATGGTTTGCCCAGATGCTCTGGCTGTTCAGCGTCGTGCTAGTTGGCGTGAGAAAACTGGAAAAAGACAGAGGCTGGCAGCTGGGTAAGAAGGTCAACCTGCCGATCCTGTTATTACTGACCGGTGCGGTCTGGCTTTCCGCTCAGATCGGCAATACCCCGGTAATCGTGGTCTATCGCTTTGGCTTATATAACACGCTGTACTTCTTAGGCTATTTCATCTTCTCTCATCAAGAAGTCATGGAAGTGGTTAAGAAGAACTTCTGGCTGTTTCTGGCCATGGCCCTTAGCTTGGGGGTCGGCTTCTGTTTCTACAGTTTCGGCAAGAACTATGCCGATGAGCCAGTCTACCGTTCTGTGTTGTTTACCAGCTACAGCTGGTTGGGCTGTCTGTCTATTCTGGGTGGCTTTGGCCGATACTTTGATTTTGAAACAAGTTTTACGAGATGGATGAGCAGACACAGCTTTGGCTTATATATCTTCCATTATCTGGGCATTTCCGTCGTTGCCCTGTTTATGGCCAAGCCCGGACTGCTGGTTCCCTTATCGGTTTATCTGTTAAGCACGTTGGCCGGCTTTGCGGTGGGCTATCTGTTACCAATGATCATCGCCAGACTGCACTTTATCAGCTGGGCGGTACTGGGAATAAAGAGGAAAGGATGAACGTCATGTTTAAGGACAACCTTGTACAGTTAAGAAAACTGAAATCACTGACTCAGGAAGACATTGCCGAAATCGCCGGGGTATCCCGGCAGGCGGTAGCCAAGTGGGAGAGTGGGGAGACGGTACCGGACCTGGAGAAGTGCCGTTTACTTGCCAACGCTCTGGGGGTATCACTGGATGATCTGGCCAACCATGATCGCAGCGAAGACATGGGCTTTGGCATACCACCCAGAGGCAAGCACATCTTTGGCGTGGTAACGGTCGGTGACAAGGGACAGATCGTCATCCCGGCCAAGGCCAGGAAGATCTTTGACATCAGTGCCGGTGATTCGCTGGTCATTCTGGGTGATGAAACTCAGGGCATGGCCATCATGAAAGCCGAAAACTTCCTCTATCTGGCTGAGATGATCAGAAAGAATAGTTCCAAACAGTAAAGTGGTGAAGTTTTGTTATAGCTGAGTCAACTACTCACGAATGAATTCGCGAGCTTGTGCCTGCCCGGTGGTAACAGACG
>CAMKDB010000104.1 GCA_946411155.1 uncultured Faecalibacterium sp. | reverse complement strand
GCAGCCGGAGGATAAGATCCTGCCGTATAACGGGGAAACGCCGAAGGAGTTCTATCTCAGGCACGTGCCCCTGCTGCGTGAAGACGCCGGACAGTACCGGGAGAACTACCGCCGGTATCTGGAGCGGGAGGGACTGCAGGACAAACTGTGCGCCGTGATGGATTTCGTCTCGGAGGGCAGCAGCCAGTTGATGCTGGAACAGAAGATCACCGGAAAGATGGACGGCTTCTATTTCGGGGCGCCGGAGTATCTCACGCGGTATTCCCCGAATATCCGGTATTATCTGGACCGGGACCTGATGGACTATCCCACGGAGATGCATATTGAGGTATACTTTACTTCGCAGGAGCCCGCGGTGGACCGGATCGGACCGGACGGGAAGCCCGTCTTCGCGCCGGAGACCCGGGAGCGCCGGGTCCTGGACCGGATCGCATCCATCCATGAACGGGTGCGGGAGTATCTGCTGCGCTATGTGGATACCCTGTACGATCCGTGGGACGAGATCTGCACGGATCTGATCTTCGAGCTTTGCCGCACGGTCAACCGGTACCGCGTGGACAACTATTATTTTGACGATATGACTGCGCGCCGGATCCGCACGGAAGCGTGACGTGCCGGCGCTTCAGAAAGTGATACTCAGACCGTCCCAGGGACCGGGATAATACATATGAACAGATCAGAAACCAAAAAAAGAGCGGGCGGAAAGCTGAAACTGCTGTTCGTCACGTCGTCGCTGTATTTCGGCGGCGCTCAGAAGGTGACATGGCTGCTGGCGGAGGGGCTGGCGGACCGGCATGACGTCACCGTGGCGTACTGCTTCGATTCCGGACGCAGCCATCCTTACGGCACGAAATGCGTCATACGGAAACTGCCGGAATACAGCCGTGACGCGAATCTCCTGAAACGGATCATGTCGCTGCGCGGACAGGCGCGGGCGCTGAAAGAGATCAAGGAAGAACTGGAGATCGACGCGGCAGTCTCTCTCGGCAATACCGCGAACATGATCAACGCGCTGTCCGGCGGTCCCGGACGCATCATCTGCTGCGAGCGCAGCAACCCGAAGCGCTCCTGGGGGGCTTTATTCTTCCAGATGACCCGCTGGGCGTACTTGCGGGCGGACCATGTGGTGTTCCAGTCCCGTCAGGTACGGGATCTGTTCGGAAAGAGCATACGCAGAAAGAGCAGCATCCTGAAGAACCCTGTGCTGATCCCGGAACCTGCGGATGAACGCAGGGAAAAGAAGGTCGTGAATATGGGACGGCTCACCGCCCAGAAGAACCAGGACCTGCTGATCCGCGCCTTTGCCCGGTTCCATGAGCAGTATCCGGAATACACGCTCCACATCTACGGAGAAGGTGATCTGGAGGACGCGCTGAGAGCGCGGATCTCCGCCCTGGGTATGGACGGAGCGGTCTTCATCCATAAGAACGACCCGGACGTCCATGACCGGATCCGGGACGCGGAGATGTTCGTGCTCTCCAGCGATTTCGAGGGATTGTCCAACGCCCTGCTGGAATGCATGGCGCGGGGGATCGCCTGCATCTCCACACGATGCGAAGGATCCGTGGACGTGATCCGCAGCGGGGAGAACGGTCTGCTGACGGAGATCGGGGACGAGCGGGGACTGACGAAAGCCATGTGCACGCTGGCGGGCGACCCGGAACTGCGCCGGGTGATGGAGCGCCAGGCGATGAAAGAGATCGCGGAGTATGACCGGGATTCCGTAACGGAAGACTGGGAGCGGATGATCCGCGGAGTCTGCCTGTGACAGATTGAAAAAAATGACCGTGAACGGACAGAACGACAGAACGAATGAGTTCCTCACCGGGGACGCGCTGGATATCATCCGCGCGTCTGCATGCGGTGAGGATTTTTCCTTGCCTGGGATCCTGATCCTCTGTCCTTCCTTCTACGGAGGCGGGGCGGAACGAGTTGCGTGCCGCCTGGCTTCTTTTCTTGCGGAAAGGAACCGCGTGTACCTGCTGTGTCTCAGGAATGAGCGGGAGACCTATCCGCTGCCGGGATCCGTCCGTCTGTTCGTGATGCCGGCATATTCGGGTGACTGGGAAGAGGTCGACCGCCTGAGAGCGGATTTTATCCGCAAAACGGAAGAGATCCTGCAGATCCGCGCCGCGGTATCCTTTCTCTTCTCCATGAACCGGATCAACGTCCTGTCCGGCGGACCCGCGAAGGTGGTCTGCTGCGAGCGCAATGACCCCGCCCTGCGGGATCTTCTGCGCATGCCGCAGATCGGGGAACTGTACCGGAAGGCGGACTGCGTGGTCTTCCAGTCCGCAGCGGTACGTGATCTCTTCGACGAAACGGTGCGGGAGCATGCCGTGATCCTGCCCAACCCTGTGGAAGTCTCCTGCCTGCGGACCGGCGGCACTCACTGGATCGTGAATATCGGGAGGCTGGTGCCGCAGAAGGATCAGGAGACCCTGATCCGTGCCTTCGCAGCTTTTTACCGGACGCATCCGGACTACCGTCTTTCTCTGTACGGGGACGGGGAACTGGAGCCCGAACTGCGTGAACTCGCTTCTTCTCTGGGCGCCGGGGACGCGGTCTCCTTTGAGGGAACGGTCTCCGGTATCCATCCCGCGATTGCGGACGCGGAGATCTTCGTTCTTTCCAGTCTGTATGAGGGGCTGCCCAATGCGCTGCTGGAGTGCATGATGATGGGATTTCCCTGTATCTCCACCCGCTTCAGGGGAGCGGATGAGGTGATCCGGGACGGGGAGAACGGGCTGCTGACGGAACCCGGTGACCCGGACCGGCTGGCGGAAGCCCTGACCCGGCTCGCGGATGAGCCGGAACTGCGTGAGCGGTTGGGAAAGAGCGCCATGGAAACTGCGGAAGCGTACCGCGCGGGTAATGTGCTGGAACGGTGGAAGGACGTGATCCGTTCCGATTGCCCCGAAGGGAAACAAGAACAGCAATAAGCGGCTCCGTCAGCGGAAAGCGCGCGGCTTCCGTCATTTCAGACCTTATGGATCAGCAAAAAGCCCTTCTGTGTTCACAGAAGGGCTTGATCCTGTTTTATGGAGCGTAACCGCTAATGGTTCTCTTCCTGCGGTCCTCTGTACTCGAAGCAGAGCATCGTCAGGTCGTCGAACTGCTCCGCGTCTTTCACAAAGGCGTCCATGCCTTCCCGGACATGTTTCAAGATCCGGTCCGGCGATTCGGTGTGCGCTTCGTTGAGCGCTTCGATCATCCGGACTGTCCCGAACATCTCCTCCCGGTTGTTCTGGCAGATGGAGACGTTGGTGTCGTGGATGATCTGCGCGGAGCCCTTGCCCATCTTGGCGTTGTTCACCAGGATGATCTTGGACGCCATCGTCAATTACTTGCGAATTCATTCGTGAGTAGTTGACAACATTCACCCAATAACCACTGCGGAGAGCGGAAAAACCATTTTTCCTAACTAATCTCTTATATCACGGCTTACAGGCGGCGAGTATAATTATAGAAAGATCGGAGGAAGGGAAATGCTGTTCGGAACGCCGCTGAAAGAGAAGAAACGGATCCGCGTCGTGGACTTGGACGGAGAGAAGCGCATCTATGATGACGCCGGCCATGTGGCGCAGACGATGTGCTGGAATCCGCGGGAAGACCGATGGGACATCTACGATCACTGCGGCAACAGCGAAGGCTACCTGCGCCGCTGCGCGGACGGAGAAGATATCCTGTACGATCTCAACGGATACAAGAAGGGTAGCTTCAGGGAGACCGGCGTCCGGGAGAAGGTGTTCCTGGACGCGAAGGGGAAGGAAGTCGCGCGATACGAGATCGACCGGAAGAATGAGATCTACCGGTCCGATGCGGACGGGAAGGCGCAGACGAAGACCGCCGTTGCGGCTCCGCCCGTACAGACGGGCAGCATGGCAAAACTGTTCCCCGGGGTGGAGGTCACGTCCGCTGACAAAAAGGGGTGTCTGATTGCGCTGGCGATCGTCGCCGCGGTCTGGCTGCTTTTCGGCTGGATCCCGGGATTCTTGGGATAAGGAGTATCTATGGCAACAAAGAAAGTGACCGTGTACAGATTCAAACAGAAGGAAAGTCCGTGGGAAAAGGCTCTGAAGACTGCCCTGAAGGCCTTGCTCATCGTTCTTGCGGCGGTCCTCATCGCCGCGGCGGGTTTCTGGTTCAAGTGCCGCGTCATCGACGGCCGTTCCTTTATGGCGGGCTTCGTGGATCTGTTCCTCACGGTGCAGCACAGAAGCGACAAATTCACGTATGCGGACAAAGCCGACGAATATATCATGCAGATGAGACAGACGAACAGCGAACTTGTCGTCATAGAGAAGGCGAAGTTCGGCGTCAGCATCCGGGAGGAGTCCCTGGATGCGCTTCAGGCATTCATCTACAACGATCAGGAGCATCCCGCCCGGACGGTGTTCTATTTCCACGGCGGGGCTTTTGTGAATCAGCCGAACAATCAGCAGCTGACCATGGCGGCGCGGACAGCGAAGGAGACGGGGAGCGAGGTCGTCCTGATGGTCTACCCGAAGATCCCGGTGTACGACTGCGCGTACGCTTATGAAGTGTGCGTGAGATACTATCTGGAGTATACGCAGAAGAATGACTGCGGCAGGATCGTGTTCATGGGGGATTCCGCGGGAGGCGGTCTCGCGCTTGGCCTTGCCGAAGTGCTGAGAGATATGGATTCAGCTGTGAGGACTCCGGATGCGCTTGTCCTGATCTCACCCTGGGTGGATCTGACGATGTCCGATCCGGATCTCGCCGCGTATGCGGAAAACGATCCGATGCTGGGGATCGACGGCCTGCGGAGAATGGGTGAGGTGTGGGCAGGAAGTCTCCCGGTGGACGATCCGAAAGTCAGCCCGCTCTACGGGGATCTCAGCGGACTTCCCCCGGTAACGCTCACCGCCGGTACCTGGGAAGTGCTCTATCCCGACCTGGTCTTGCTCCATGAAAGACTGAAAGGCGCGGGAAACAGCGTTGAGTTTATCGTGGGAGAGAAAATGATCCACTGCTATCCCATCATTCCGGCGCCGGAGGCGAAACCCGCACAGGCAAGAATATGGGAAGCCATAAAGGGATGACCGGCATAACTGAATGCCGGAAAGAAACTGCTGAGCCTGTCCATAGTCCGGGAATATGCTTTTGCCCTTGAAATCGCAGCGTGTCCGGGTTATAGTTGGTCTGGAGTTAGTCGAGGCTAACTAATGCCGGATTATGCAGCCTTGGTAAGGAATCTGCCGCGGAGACCGCACGGTTCACAGCGAATCAGTGTGCGGGGCGGATCCGGTGGTTTTGAGGGAGGATACAGGTATGTTCTGGGATCGTGTCGCTGGCGTATATGACGTCTTCGTCAATGTCATCAACAGAAAGACGCATCAGAATCTGAAAAGGATCGTTTCGGAACTCATCCGCAGCGGGGACAACGTCCTGGAATGCGCATGCGGGACCGGACTGCTGTCGGCAGTGATCGCGGAAAGATGCGGAATGCTGTCCGCTACGGATTATTCCGCGAAGATGCTTGAAAAGGCAAGAAAAAACTGCGCAGCCTTTCACAATATTACGTTTTCTCAGGCGGATATCACTGCGCTTCCTTATCCTGACGGAACCTTTGATAAAGTCGTGGCGGGGAACGTGATCCATCTCCTGGACGATCCGCTGGCTGCGCTCGGCGAAATGGACCGGGTATGCAAAAACGGGGGAATGCTGATCATACCCACTTATATGAACAGGGACTCCAAAGGAAAGACAAGCGGATTTGCGTCGACTGTGGGAAAAGCCGGAGCGGATTTCAAACAGCAGTTCACAGCGGACAGCTATAAAAGATTTTTTCTGGACGCCGGGTACTCCGATGTCCGGATCACAGTGGCGGACGGACGCATTCCCTGCGCCGTCGCAGTGATGGCAAAAAAGGAGCGAAAGAATGAATCCGCTGAATAGGCAGCTGTTTTTCAGGGGTTTTCACGGAAAACTCAGAGAAGCGTTCGGCAGGGACGACGCGGACCGGATCTGGGACGAAGCCGGAAAGGAATACGGCAGGATCCTGTCCTCGAGACCTGAACTGAAACGCCATAACGGAGCGATGGCGGTTCCCGCGGTTGCGCTGTACCGTGTACTGAATGCTAGCGGGAAGAACGCAGGGGAACTGCTGAACGCGTACGGGGCTGAAATGGGCAAAAGTTTCGCTCGGATCGTTCACGTGGTCACGGGTCTGCCCGGTGCGGACCGCTTTATATGGCGTCATGTCGACGGCTTTATGAAGAGGGAAAGCAGCGAAAAACTCGGCTACCGGAGCCGGCTCGTGTCCGAACCGCCGGAGATGTATGGGGTGGATATCCTATCCTGTCCCTTTCACGAACTGGCAAAGGAACTCGGCGAAGAAAAGGCGGTCCTTTGCATCTGCCATATGGACAAGGAGTACTCGCAGGGCTTCAGGCATATCCGCTATGACCGGAATTCGGCAGTTTCCGAGGGAGCCCGGGCGTGCGAGTACCGTCTGAGGTTCGACCCTGAGAAGCAGTGAGTCGTCCCGATTCGGGAAAAACGGAACGGAAAAGAAAGGAATCTCATGTTATTAACAGTTTTTTTGGCGATCGTGTTCTGTTCTGCGATAACGATCATGCTGATCTCCGCTGTGGTATTCATCCGGGATAAAAAACTATTCTCTTCCGCGCCGAAGGAGGCTCAGGATCTGCTCATACCGAGGACGGAAGAACTGTTCTTTGGGGCCAGGAAGATGGGATGGGTGCTGATGGCCATCAGTGCCCTGATGATCCTGGGAGTCGGGGCGGTCTCGGTCTGGGACGGCTTCAGGTGCGGATTCACGTTCCTTCAGTTTTTCACAAGGTTCTTGCTCATCTTCAGCATATACAAGGCTTACGACATGATCTTCTTCGATTGGTTCCTGCTATGCAGAT
>CAMKDB010000103.1 GCA_946411155.1 uncultured Faecalibacterium sp. | reverse complement strand
TTTTCGATTTCGAACTCAGCGACGCGGATATGGCAGTCATGGAATCCTGCAACGCTCTCTCGATCAACCGCACTTTCATGGATCCGGAGAAGGCGTATGACCTCTGGTCCGGAAGGATCCCGTTCCCCTTTGCCAAGAAAGACTGATATTATCTCTAACCAAATTAAGGGAGAAAGCTGTCCGGCTTTCTCCCTTTTTCTTACGTATCGGAAATCAGATGATGCAGGGCTCCTCTGCCACTACCGCCTTCGCTTTTTCCCTGAGCAGTTTCTTGAACCGTTCCGGTTCATCCCCCATGGGGTTGTGTCCGGAGGATTCGAACCAGATCAGATCCTTGTCCGGAGCCTCGATGGAATCAAACCAGTCCTGAACGAGTTCAGAAGGTGTGTTCATATCCAGACGTCCGTCAAAGATGTAAAAACGGGTACGGAACTGCGTGCAGGTCTTTGGGAAACAGGTTCTCCCAAGTTCCGGCCACATTTTCTTCAGCACCTTTTTATAGCCCAGGATCAATCCGACCAGATCCTTCAGGCTGTATTCCCGGGACTTCAGCATGGGAACGACCATGGCGTTCCAGTAGCTTTCCTTGCCGGACTGTTTGGAATATCCGCCGTATTTCATCATCAGGTTTCGCTGGACCATCATTCCGTCAAAACCGCCGCGGTACTGCCCTTCCACGGGAGGGCCGACTTCCTCCAATTTCCGGACAGCTTCTTCATCCCCTGCATCTCTAGCGCTCTTCAGCGTGTATTCATAACTGATGCTCTCGTTTTTGGCGATGTCCACGACCTGCCCGAACCCAAACAGCGCGGCGACTTTCTCCGGATATCTGCTGATCAGCCAGACCCCGAGCTCGCTGCCCCAGCTTCCGCCGATCACGAACACCTTGTCCTTGCTGAATTTTTTACACAGCCACTCCACCAGTTCGGCGGCGTCATCCGTCATCCTCTCGATCGTGAGAGATTCCTCAGGGACTCCGTAATACGAACCGCCGCTTCCCCGCTGATCCCACGTCACCAGCGTAAACGTATCCAGCAAATCCCTGTGGTGGGTCATGATATCATGCCGGTTGCACACACCGGGACCGCCATGCAGAAACAGAAGGACCGGCTTGGACGGGTCGTCTGTCACATAATGGATCTTCTGATTCACTCCCCCAAGGAGCACCATTTCTTTTCTGTCGGTCATTTTCTAATCCTTTCCCTTCCGTTCTCATTTATCATTTATTATATTGCGTATCCTGCTTATTCTTGTCCTCCTTCGGCTCTGTTCAGCCGGAGCAGCGCACAGTCATAGCCTTTTACCGAAAGGCTCAGTTCTCCTTCGTAAACGAAATCGCTTTCTTCCCACACACTGCGGGCGATACCGGCCTGCGCCGCGCCGATTCCATCCAACGGTATTGGCATCCTCCGCTCCGCACTGTCAAAGTTGAATACCGCCACGTAAACCGCCGATCCGGTATCCAGATAATACAAAGAGGCCGTGTTGCTTCTGAGTTCCAGCGGTCTGAACGGTTTCCCCATCCGGGCAACCTGATTGATCTCCGGGTTTCCGGTAAGATGTTTCGTACGCTCTCTCGCGTTTCTGATATCCCCCGGTTCCCCCGAAGGACCGTAGTTGTCCGATAGGAGCATCACCGTTCCGGAGATCGCAGATGCCAGATACCGTGAACGCGCGGAGGAGGGATCCGTATGCTCTCTTCCGTCCGGATAAGCGTGATACAGCACGGTGTGATCCGGGTCCGCGTACCGGTACAGCGAACCGGACGTCCACCATCCGAAATTGAGGGCGTTGAGGACATAACGGACGTCTTCATGATGTCCGAATGCGTCACAGCAGCATCTTCTCGCGTGTCCGCCTCCCGCAGGGAACAGCGGAGCGATGGACAGATCCACGAAGATCTCTCTTCCCACCTTTTCCGGGTCCAGTTCCTCGCGGAGAATATCATAAAATCTGGTCAGCGCCTGACGTCCTGTCCGGACCGTCTTGTCATATCTCGGTCCCTCTACCGCTCCGTGGGAGAGATAATCGATCTTGATGTAGTCGAATCCCATCTCAACGATCTCCCGTATCCACAGGCGCAGATTCTTCTCCGCTGCCGGGATCGTGATATCCACCGGTACGGATCCGTCCGCCGCAGGGAACGGCTCTCCGTTCCGATCCTTCATGACGACGCTTTTCATCGTCCTTCCCACGCTGCCTCTCAGGGGGATCATGCCGAGCATTTTGTGGGCAATGAGTGGCGACATATAGTTCCCCGCGAGATGTCCTCTTGCGTGAATATCATCCAGGATTTTCTTCATTTTCTTTTTATCCTGAAAGAAGTTCCCGTCCAGGTTTACAGTCACTTTTCCGGCCGCATCCCGGAATTCCGGGAGCTCATCCAGAAGAAAATCAGCCGCTTCCTTCCAGTGATCCAGAAGAGGCATTCCGATATGAAGGCCGGCATAACTGTTCCAACCAAACGGGACCGGTCCGTTCCAGATGAACCGTTCTTTTCCTTCCATACAGACCCGCCCGTATTCCTCCAGTCCGTCACGGGTGTCCTGATACCATCCACATAAAAATCGAGAAGAAGACACTTCTTCTCCAATCAGTGATCCGTGCGGCATGCAGTCGTGGGTACAGGCGTCCGCCACACCGGAAAAGGCGGTATAACATCTCGCGTCATAGGCGGAACACCGGACCGCGTTCTTCCAGTCCGAATAGTCCAAAGCACCGACCACCAGTCCGCGGTTCGTTTCTTCGTTATAGATGGCGGTGACATCATAACTGGTTCTTCCCGGACGCAATGGCGCAGACTCATATCTGACCCACATGTCATTGTCGTAGGGAACAAGCAGCATCTTCTGATCCAGAGAACGGAACAGCTCATTGCAGTTCTTGTCCGGATACCCGAAGTCCAGCGGAGCGAGATAATTGGACTCCGTTTTCTCCTGCTTCAGGTCCTTCACCGAACATGAAAGAATGAAATACGGAACATTTTCCTTCAGCCTGAAATGCTGTACCAGACGAAGCCCGTTCTCTTCGTAGGATGCCTGCAGTTCACGGACTCCGGTTTCTTTTTTCATGGATAAGGTTATTCTTTTGGCAGACCTCGTGTCGATCTTCCGCCCGTCCAAGACAGAAGCCACGGAATAGAAAAAATGAACGCGCTCCCCGTCCAGGACGTAGCGGACCGCTCCGTCGGAAAGAAACTCGATCCGGATTCTGCCGCAATCGAAACATTCTTTAACATCCGCTGAGCCGGAGAGAAACTTTTCCGCGATCCTTCCCAGTATCTCCTGCCTGTCCATGTAAAACCTCTAAAACAGCCTGAACTGATGACACCAAGATCTTTGATCCTGTATTTATTGTACTTTATCCGATTATCGGCGCTCAACTGATTTATAACTGAAGTCATTTCCAAACTCCGGCAATTTGAATGATCCCGCGCATGTGAACAAAACCGGCTCCGAAAAAACAGGGAGAAAGAATCGCTTCTTTCTCCCTGTTTCATCAAAACACCGATTCGAGACCGTCATGCTGCAGGAGCGGAACTCTCATTCCGCTCTCCGCCGGGATCATACCCAGGGATTGTCCGGAACACGCCAGCGGGCAGCATTGGGATCGGGATGGAAATTAAACTCCGGCTCTCCCTGCCCGATCGAATCATTCCCGAACACCATCGTGAAAGGATCGTCTTTGGTGTAAGGCCGCCATTCCGGCAGATCCTCACCGCTCGGGTCTCCGTTCTTCATGAAGTTCGTCCAGTAGGTGACCATCGTATCGGACAGTTTGTAGTCATATTCCTCAAACGGCCGCCAGCTCCTTTCCAGCGTTCCGTGGATATACCACAGATCGCTGGAATGCCATGAACCGGAATCGTCGCCCGGAAGCGGGCGGGAGAAGAAATAGAGATATCCGGGTTTTCTGCCGAGTTCCTCATGTTTGAGCAGAAGATAACGCATCTTCTCGTTGATCGCCATCGGCATCCACGGAAGCGGCTCATTGCCTGCCATGTCGTCCTTCGTCGATCCCATCAGGAACTGGACATCATTGTAATGTCCCTGATCCACACACTCATCGTAGCTTTCCGTCAGCGCGTATCCGTCCACATAAGGACCGAAAGCCAGTCTCGCCCTCGCGTCTTTGCCGAACTGAGGTCTGAACGTCGTGTAGAGTTCCATGATCTTTTCGGCGGGAAGTGCCCGCATCTCCAAAGGGGAAGCATATCCGCAGTGTTCCACAAACTGTCTGCCGACCTCGTAGGCGGAGTCTTTTTCTCCAAAACTGCCAAGGCCGCTGTGGATGACCGCTTTCTGGACCATGCCCTTCATCAACGGGGAGCAGAACAGCGCGATCGTTGAACCCGCACCGGCGGACTGTCCGAACACCATCACGTTCTCCGGATCACCGCCGAAAGCAGCAATATTGTCATGGACCCACTTCATTGCGGCAATCTGGTCATACAGCGCGTAGTTTCCGGATCTACCCGCCTCATCTTCCAGATCGGGATGCGCAAGGAAACCGAACACATGCAGGCGGTAGTTGATCGAGACATAGATCACGTCCTTGCGGGCAAAAGCTTCACCGTCGAATTCCCGCTCATGGGCAAAACCGGACATGAATCCGCCGCCATAGATCCATACGGCAACGGGCAGTTTCTCATCCGGAGACTTGGCAGGGGTCCAGATATTCAGATATAAACAGTCCTCGCTGCATTCAAACGGTTCGTTCCCCCACTCGTGGTCATAGAATGATCCCGCCTTATGCATTCCCTGCCATGCCGCAGGCGTAAAATGATCTGCTTTCCTGACACCTTCCCAGGGCTGAACAGGCTGCGGAACCTTCCAGCGCAGTTCACCGACCGGAGGTGCAGCAAAAGGTACGCCTTTGAATATCGTGATGTCTTTTCCCGGAACTTCGACACCGGATACCCATCCGGACCTGGTCTTTGCCAAAGTAATTGCCATTGAATAATTCCTCCAAAATATTTATATCCTGTTTCTCTTTCATTTCCGAAGGAGAAACTAAAGATCTTACCTAAACGGATTTGTCTTCCCAAGTCTGTTTCTTCATTTTTGCGCGTTTTTTATTCTCCAGCAATTGTGTTCCGTACATGATGGTACATACGACCAGCGACACTCCCGCAGCCAGTTCATACAGTCCTGCACCGATCGCCATACCGACAGCGGTGTCTATCCGGATAACGGATGAAGTCGTCAAACCGCTGACATGATTGCCGCGCATGAAGATGGAACCTGCACCCAAGAAGCCGATTCCCGGAATCACACTGGCTGCCACACGGGAAACATCCGCATCCAGACCGACAAAGCCTTCCTTGGAAACAATGACCAGCGTGCATGCTGCAAGGCAAACCAGCATGTTGGTGCGTATGCCTGCATCTTTATTGCTTTTCTGACGTTCGATACCAAACAGAAATCCGCACACCGCCGAGGCGGCCAATTTGATCAGATAGGATACATTCATCGATCATTCTCCATTCGTTAATTATTCTTCCATCCAGGCATCAAAATAGATACGCGCACCCTCCTCCGGCTTCAGATCGGATCCGGTGCTTTGGATCATATACGTGATCAGTTGGATCGGGACCGTGGGATTTTTCAGTTTCAGATCTTTTTTCCTTGAGCGTGCCATGTCGGCGATCACCTGTCTGAGATCTTGTCCTCCGTAAGCGGTGCGGTACAGCTCCGCATCCTTTTCGCGCCGGCGAATACAGCAGATATTGTGCGAAAGCCTCAGCAGCAGCGCGATTCCGCAGGCAGCCGGCAGGAGCACCGAAAGGGAGACCCAGATCGGTACCCGGGTGGCAAAACCGTAAAAATCGTTCCATCCGCCCCTGTCTTCTCCGATGACGACCACCATGATGAAGTAGACGGTTCCATAGACCAGCACCGGTATCAGGGCAAGCGTTGCCTCCCGGAATCGTACCAGATGGCTGTTGATGAAGAAGCAAAACGTGACGATGGACAGGACCGGACAGACGCCGTGCAGGAAGAAACGGGAACCGGAAAAGATAAGGGTAAAACCTTTGACCGGAGCGAGGATGAAAAGCGACACGAGAAAAGTCAGCGCAACTCCGGTCACGGTCACATGCATCAGGACCACCGCCCAGTCCGGCAGATGGTAATTGCCCGTCCGGAGGCCGTCGATCGTATAAGGCAGGCAAAGCATCATGGACAGCCCCGCCAAAATATTGGAATTCACTGTAAACATACAGAACGTCCGGAGCCCCATGTGGTCAAAGTTTTCATCATACAGCGTCACCAGATTCATGGTCACGCCGATCGTAACGCAAACCGCCACGATACACGCGCCGATCAGCGCGCACAGACACTGCATACGATTGCTGCGGATTGCCGGATCTTTCATCGTGGTCGTCTCCTGTTAACTGCGGTTTCAGCACCTGATCGATTCTGACTTGACACATTGAACAGCGTTTGCAGAATACTGTTTCTTTTCGTTTCCTCATTCCCGCTCTGACACGAGCATTGTTATCTATATAATTATATCTTATTTCCGGGTCTTAGGCATCGCTTCTGTTCGGCAGATCTGTTCCGGTATTCTGTGAAACAACCGTATCCAGTCACACGCTGCGGCTCAACGAAAACGATGCGATGTACTCCGCATCATCTGCGACGGGAAGTCCGGGATCGGCCACTTCAAAGCAGACACTGTATCCGCTTTCCCTCGCCACAAGTTCAAAATGGCACAGCGCAATGCCCATATCGATCTTCTGCGTGTCCCATTTCTCCGAAACATACCCTTTGCTATGTTTCTCATAAAAATGAGCCTTATCTCCGCACAGAACGACACGCCAGGGCTGTTTGTTGACGGCGGACGGTCCGAGCCTGACCGCCTCAAAGGTGTCAGCCAGATCCCCGGCTTTTTCCTTTGTCAGGGCAGCGCCGTAAGCGCCATCAAAGAACAGCTCCCCAAAACCGAGCCGGCTGTCAGCACCGACGCCCTTCCTCATCAGTGCTTCGCGCACAGACATCTTTCTAGACGGATATCCGAGCGGA
>CAMKDB010000102.1 GCA_946411155.1 uncultured Faecalibacterium sp. | reverse complement strand
TCCGGGAGTATGTGATCCGGATGCACACCTGATGATAATCATTCTGACCTGCAGGAGTTGTTCTCCTGCAGGTCAGAAAAAATATTTTTGGGGATTTTTTCCTGAAGATAAAACCTTTCCCGCATAAGCGGTATCTGTAGTATGACAGGCAGAGAGAAAGCAACTCTGCAGCAAAACCAAAGAAAACGATTCCTGAAAAGGATCGAGAAAAGGGGAGAAACATATGAAAAAAGTTCGATTCAAATCGTTATTAAGCATGGCGCTGATCCTGATGATAGTCTTTTCATTCCCATCCGGGGTCTTTGCGGAAACAGTGGCTGAGGAGCCGGCAACTGCAGAGGAATCTGAGATTATTGAAGCAGCCGAAGAAGAGACGGAAGATTATCTTCTTACTGAAGAGCCTGAAGGTGAAGAAGTAGTTCCGGAAGAGCAGACGGAAGAGATGATCCTCGAGGAAGAAGCAGAAGAGTCCGCTGCGACAGAAGACCAGGAAGCAGGGGCTGAGGCGGAAGAGACTGTCGCTTCTGTGCTACCGGACGCGGAACAGATTCCGGACGGGCTCGACCTCGACGAGGCGGCGATTCTGCCGGAAGAGGCTGAGACGGAAGCGGCTGTCAAGCCGGGCGAGATGCTTCCGGAAGCAGTGAAGCCGACGGACGGAAGCGCTTACGCGGTCCTCGACGACAACTACGACCTAATATTTTTCCGCAGTTTCAACACCTACACCAACGGCACCGAAACAACAGCGATGGACATCTATGGCAACACATACGAAGGCAAAGTCTATGATGTATCTGATTTTGAGTATCAGACTGACGGAGTCCTCAACAGTTCTCCCCGATGCCCCGCAAGGGACGTCGTCCGGAGGATCCGGGTCGCAGACAACCAGAAGATCGTCATTGGTCTTACGAACGGAACGAACGGAGGGTGGGGATTCCATGGCGGCAGCCTGAGCTTTACGTTTTCCGACTGTCCGGAACTGGTTTCCTTTAACGGGAAAGGATTCGTCGTAGACAATGTCGTCCAAATGAATGGAATGTTCTATAATTGCCAGAAACTGAAGGAACTGGATCTCAGCACATGGAACGGAGCGAACGTTAAAGCAATTGGCGGGATTCATGCCGGCATGTTCCAGAAATGCAAATCTCTTGAGACGATAGACCTCAGTCTGTTTAAAAATGCAAAACTTGAGATCATCGATTATCTGTTCGCCAGTTGCTTCAAACTGAAGAAGATCAACTTAGGGAACCTTGATATTTCCGGATGTACGCAAATGGAATACATGTTTGCATGGTGTGAATCATTGGAGGAACTTGATGTAAGCAGGCTGAACACAGCAAACATAAAAAGTATGCAGGCCACGTTTGGCGGATGCACTTCGCTTCAGACTCTGGATCTGAGAAACTTCAGCACGAAATATCTGGAGAACATGGCATATATGTTTGAAGACTGTAAATCCTTGAAGAAAGTCGACCTCAGCAGTTTTTTGACTGGCAGTGTAATAACCATGAATAATCTTTTCAAAGGATGCGACTCGCTTCGGGAAGTGGTTTTCGGATCCCATTGGCTGGACTGGAAAAGTGATGCCTGTCTTCCTTCAGGAAAATGGGCAAATCTGGAGAAAAAAGTCTATAAGACAGAGAAAGAACTCTATAATGATTATGCTTCGAATGCATCGTCCTGGGCAGGCACCTGGACCCGACTGTTCGACGATGTTGCGATGCCAAGTGTATTTTACTTCGATCCCGTGTACTGGGCGCTGAAGAGCGGGATTACCACGGGAATATCGGGAAGCAACAAATTTGCCCCCTATGACAACTGTACCCGGGGACAGGTCGTGACGTTCCTGTACCGTGCTGCCGGATCTCCTGCGGTGAACACTTCCAATGCTCCGAAGTTCAAAGACGTAAAGGAAAATGACTACTTCTATAAGGCGGTGATCTGGGCTGCTAAAAACGGGATCACCTCCGGATACACCGATAAGAACGGAAAGCCAACTGGTAAATTCGGACCGAATGATCCCTGCACACGCGGTCAGGTCGTGACGTTCCTGTATCGTGCTGCAGGCTCACCGTCCGTAAGTGCCAGCGGAGCTCCTATATTCTCGGATGTCAAGAAAACGGATTACTTCTACAACGCCGTCATCTGGGCGGCAAAGAAGGGAATCACGAGCGGTTACAGCGGAACGAACAAGTTTGGACCGAATGATAAATGTACCCGCGGTCAGGTCGTGACATTCCTGTATCGCAACCGGTAAAGAAATGAGAGACCGGGAGGCGGAACACACAATAATTCGTCTCCCGGTATTACATCCGTCAATTATGCGTTGGATAATGATCGAAGAGAAGGCAGATAATGCAAGCTTAAAGTCTTGAACGTATGCCGGATAAAGATCAGCAGAAACAAACGGCAGCCGTGAGTGCTGCCGAATTAAAAGGAGATAATAATGAAACGAATCAGTCGAATTCTCGCTGCGCTGCTATGTGCAGTGCTCTGCTGGACATTCCTTCCGCTGATGAGTATCAATGCTGCGACGCAGGAAGAAATTGCCGCCGCACAGCAGCATGTCCAGGAGATCCAGGACCAGATTGCGGAAGGAATTATAGGATTCTACCGGGAGAACGGGACTTATGATGAGATCAAGACGATGATCGACAAGGGAAACGAAGCCGCAGGACGGACAGTCACGGAGATCGGGAATGCAAAGGACGCTACCTCGATCGAGAACGTCCTGAGCGCGTTGGACCTGATCATCGAAGGAAATGCGCTTAGGAAGAATGACGAGCACCGCCAGGCGGATCCGGACGGGCAGCCTGACGTCCTTAAGGTAACGGATTACACCATGGCGCTGGCGCAGATCCAGACCAACCGGACAGCTTACGTCTGGGAACACTGGCGCGGACTCAAGGAGGCGGGATATTTCTATTACACCGGGGAGAACATCGCGCGGGCATCTTATACGTCCTACGATCCCTTTAACGGCTGGTACACAAATGAAAAAGCGGTATATGACGCGTATCTGGCGGATCATCCGGACGCCTCTGCTGAAGAGATCGAGAAGAACGCTTCCGGTCAGGTCGGACATTATATGAATATCGTCAACCCGATGAACGAGAATAACACCAGACGTGCAAATCTTACAGGACTCGGTTACAGCCAGTATGGGAGCGTTGGCAATACGTGGGCGCAGGAATTTGCCCGGACGGATTATCCGACCGGAGATAATTCGGGAAACAAGCCGATCGCATCCTGGGGAACGGCATATACGCCGGAAGCATACAAGGCCAATGTAGAGGCATACGTGGAAGAAATGCAGCAGCAGCTCGCCGCCGCGGAAGCGGAACTGGAACAGCTGATGTCAGGAGGTTCAGAGGAATCGGATGATCCGCAGGATTTCCGCTTCACCGACGTTCAGGACGATAGCATGTACTATTACGCTCCGGTCTATTGGGCAGTCGAGCGCGGCATCACCAGCGGGTATACGGATAAGAACGGGGAACCAACCGGAGAATTCGGCCCGGACGATGAATGCACCCGTGCCCAGATCGTCACATTCCTTTACCGCGCAGCCGGCTCTCCTGCGGTGGATACTGCCAATGCGCCGAAGTTCAAGGATGTAAAGAAGAGCGCATACTACTATAAGCCCGTCATTTGGGCTGCACAGAACGGAATCACGACTGGATATACGGATAAAAACGGAAAACCCACCGGTTATTTCGGCTCGGATGACAAGTGTACTCGCGGACAGGTCGTGACCTTCCTGTACCGCGCGACGGGGGAACCAGCGATCGACACATCGGATCTTCCGAAGTTCAAGGATGTCAAGAAGAGTGATTTCTTCTACAAAGCTGTCGTGTGGGCGTCTCAGAACAGGATCACGACCGGCTACAGCAAGACGAAGTTTGGTCCGAAGGATATCTGCACTCGCGGGCAGGTGGTGACCTTCCTCTACCGGAAGGAGCAGGTGAATCCTTCGGCACCGGTTGAAACTAAAACCAATGAGTACGGCAGAAAACTGATCTCTCTGGGTTATGGACAGAGCAACGGGGGTTGCCCAACAATCATCTCATTCGTCCCTGACTGGAAGGATCCGTCCTATGTGACAATCAGACCTGCTTATAAGGATTTTGACTTCTCTATGCTGGAAGTGGATTTTGACGCGTATATGGACGCACCGTCACCTGCATCTCCGGGGAAAACCAGACGCGAGGATACGCTTCAGACCTGGTATGATCGCGCAGTTTTTGATAAGAACGGATATTTGGCATTCAACAGTCTGCACCCTTTTTATGCCCTTCATATGCAGGACCGGGAACGCTTTACTTATTCCGGTGATTACAAGACCGTGACCGTTACGGTGAATGATGGTGTCTTTAATTCCGAAAGAGATTATACCGGGATTTACGATAAGGATCTCGATCAGTATGTGTTCGAGACCGCAGCCGGAAATGTTTACTGGGACTGCCGTCTTCCTGTCCCGATGCTGACGATCATCGATGCTCCGTACATGTACAATGCTTCCCCGCAGGAAGCAGACCTGTTCCATCTGGAGTATGACGGCCAGGGAAGACTGAGCTGCATCCGCTGCGGAACGAGCTGGGGATCTGCAGTATACAATTTGGAGTATGACGGAAATGGACAACTGATCCATGTTTCCAACGAAGAAACATCGACGACAGTGACGGAGATGGATTATTTCTATAATGAATCCGGCCTGCTGTACGGGATTGTCCTGAGTCAGACCGGAAGAGACGGAGTCAAGAAAGTAGATACGGTTCAGTATTTCATTTACGAATGATTATTTCCATCGGGCAGACAGAAGATCCTTCTTCTGTCCGTCACCCGTCAAAATGAGTATGATGATAAGAGAAAGACTGTTGGAGAACAGGTGATGGAAAAAGAATTGCTGGTTAGGCTGGTCGGGCGTCTGAAGCAGGGAGATAGCACTGCTTTTGAACCCCTGTTCAAAGAATTTGAAAAGACCAGTTATTATGTAGCATTTAAAATGCTGCGCAACGAGGAGAGCGCAAGAGACGTGGTGCAGGACACCGCGATCCAGGTCTATTCCAGGATCGGCGCACTGGAAGATCCCTCCGCATTTTTCGGTTGGGTAAAGATGATCACGGCCAATCTCTGTAAGCGCAGACTGAGTAAAAATCAGGAGGTCCTGTTTGCGCCAAGAGGAGCGCAGGACGACGAAGACTCTACGGAGGATTTCACACCGGATTATGATGATTCCTCTGTCCCGCATGAGGTATTTGATAACCGGGAAACGAGACAGATGATCCGGGATCTTATAGACGACCTACCCGATGACCAGAAACTGGTAATCTATATGTACTATTATCAGGGACTGAAAATACGGGAGATTGCGGAAGCGCTGGAAATCAGCGAAAATACAGTGAAAAGCCGGATGATGTACGCCAAGAAGAAACTGGAAGCAGGGGTGCGAGGCTACGAGAAAGAAGGTATCAAACTTTACAGCGTTGCGCCGTGGCTGCTCTACACAGCGCTGGCGGAAGGCGCAACGCTTCTCACGACTCCGGTCATTACGGTGTCCGTCGGTTCCGGGGCGGCTGCAGCGGCTCAAAATGCTGCAGGTGCAGCCTCGGCTGCGGGTGGATCCGCAGTTTCCGCAGAAACGGGAAGCATAGGTTCCGGTATCAGCGCCGCATCTGCTGCCGTGGAAACCGCGGCGGAGACTTTAACAGAAACTGTGCAGGCATCTGCCGCTGCATCTGCAGGGGGCATTGCAGGATCCGGAGCAACGGCAGCTGCTGCAGGAAAGACTGCCGCGGGAGGGATCCTAAACCTGGTCCGGACGACTGTTGCCGGTAAATTGGTCGCCGGTGCGGCGGTTCTGGCAGTCGTTGGTGCAGGAGCGGGACTGCTCTGGAAGAACGGAAAGACGGAACCGGAAGAACCTTCGCCATCAGAAACAGTCATGCCGGCTGAACAGAAACAGGAAGAAATCCAGCCGGTCGAGAGCGATCTCCGCCCGGATAATGTGAACAACCTGAACAGAGACGGAAGAAAGCTGGCGAATCTTGGCTTCAGAAAGATTACCGTCGAATATATCGAGGTGCCACTGGATCCTGAGATCGATCTGGGAGATCTTTCTTCGTTCCCGAGATCGGATCTTCAGAATGGGTACAGTATTGAATATGATTCAGCCGGATACCTATCTGCCGCCTCCTATCCCGATCCGGTCAGAGAAGATACGAGACTGTCACTAAATTATGAAGATGACAATTCCGCCAGTTTGCGTCTGAGCAAATACATTCCGACCGATAAAGGAGACGGCAAATCCGTCTGGATCGAGAAGAAACTGTTTTTTGATGCGGCATCGGGACTGTATGTGGATGAAAGCGGCGTTCCGTTCACGATCGACAACTTTATGTGCCCATATGTGTACACAGAACTGATGGAGACGTGCTATTCCGAAAACGGATACAGTGATTATCAGCCGTATCACGTGGAAACAGATGGAGACGGAAGGATCATTGGCCTGAAACAGGATGAACCGGAAGACGGTATCTTCAGCGAGCACGTGATCCGATATGATGACCAGGGAAGAGTAAGTGTGATCGAAAGTGTGATATATCAGGCTTATCCCAGCAGGACCGAGGTGGGAGAAAAAACACTGAAGCGGTTTGCTTATCGCGCAGACGGACTTTGCGCCGGATGGGTCGGCTTTGTTTCTGGGTACAACGATGTCATCTATAGGGCGTATGGGATCCGTTTCGCATACGAATAACATCGGAATAAGATGTCGTGTGATTTCAAGAGATTACAGAATCAAAAACTGCGCCCAATATATCGTTGGCGCAGTTTTTATATGGTGAAAGAACAGTCAGTCCTTCAGCATCGGCAGGATCACAGACCAGCTTTCGGACAGCCGGTCAAGACTCCATGCGGCATTGGCAGGGCTTGTGGATGGGAGAAGGATGCAATCGACCCCAGTCACCGGAGCGATCCATGTCTGGTACAGTTTTTCCGCGGTCCTGCCGTTCACGAAGATCTCGCGGATGTCCGCTGCGGAAAGG
>CAMKDB010000101.1 GCA_946411155.1 uncultured Faecalibacterium sp. | reverse complement strand
AATGCGGTTCCGATCTGCGTCGTCTTTCCGTCGACCACGTTCCGGACCCAGTCCAGGCCTGTACATTCCTCCCTCTTGAAACGCATGAATTCCGGTACCCAAAGGCAGCAGTGTGACGTCGCACCGTTGAAGGCGACCGGTCTTCCTTTGATATCGTTGAAGTTGTAATCGTACAGGAAGTAACTGATGCCCGGAATATTCGCTTTCAGCCGTTCCGCCGTGCCGGAAATAATGCGGTACATGCGCTCGGTCGCTTCGGGCGGCCATCCCATCTCCTTTCTGGTATCCACGTAATTCTGGAATCTTGTCAGGGCAAAGTCTTTGATGGAAATGACGTAACCGATGCTCACGCGGTCCTTCTGGTGCTCATACAGATGTTCGAGCCCGTCTGCCACGATATCCGAAGTATGGATCGCCTCAAGTACCGTTTCCGGCGCATGCCACAATTCTTCCGCACATGTCCGGAAGTCCAGATCGAAAGCGGCACCGTCTACGATACAGCTGCAATTTCTGCAATCCGGGAAACTGTCCAGAATATCATTGCCTACGAGCGCGGTCGCAAATCCGCCGGCACTGCAGCCAAGCACTGTGAGCTGCTCCGGCTGTGGACAGAACCGCTTGATGAAATCCAGACACAGGTGCAGGTTGAAGTTCCCGTGCGCATGGAAGATCTTCTCTTTCCCCTCCGTGTCTTTATAGAAGAAATCTCCCGCGCCTGCATGAAAGTCCCCGCTGGCATAAGGGACATAAAGCATCGTCCATCCGAACCAGGGACTTTTCCTGCATTTTTCGTGGAACATGCCAAGCCTTGCATAGGCGTTCTTGCTGGGTTTGCAGGTCGCGTCGTAGAAGGACAGCGTCCCTTCGACATACGTGTCCCCTGAAGGATACGCCGCGCTGAGACGGTCAAAGATCATTCCTCCTCCGTCCAGGACGATCAGCAGTTTGTTCTGATTGCCTTTCCGGAACAGCGCGTGATACGGACTGCCGTCGCTGCAGACGGCTCCGTCCGGATAGAACTTGTACAGATGATTCGGTTTCGCATCGCCTTTGAAATCATCTACCGTCTGATATCGCTTCATATCTCTGGCCAGACCGATCCACTCGATGTACTTCAAAATCATGATCATTCCCCTTTTCCGCTGAAAACCGTTTAGCAGGCTGCTCCGGAAGCAAATTTTCTGTAATAGGCGCTCCTCTCCAGAAGTTCTTCAGGTGTTCCACAGTCTTCCACAGACCCGTTCCGCATGACCACTACATATTCCGCCGCGGAAGCTGCGCGGAAGCTGTGCGTCACCATGACAGCGGTTCTTCCTTTGATCAGCGCATTCAGGCTGTCACTCACCTGCTTTTCCGTCACTGGATCCAGGTTTGCCGTCGCTTCGTCCAGAAGCAGGACGTCCGGATTCTTCAGCATGGCTCTGGCAATAGCGACACGCTGCTGTTCACCGCCCGACAGTTTTTCTCCGTTCGCGCCGACGTTGAAATCCAGTCCTTCCGGATGGGAGGCGACCAGATCTCCGAGGCACGCCAGTTTCACGACCGTTTGGACCTCTTCTTCCCTGACGTCCTTCATACCGTAGCAGATATTGTCCCGGAGTGTTCCGTCGAAGAGATCCGCGTTCTGTCCCACAAGAGCAAACCGGTCTCTCCACGCACGCAGGGAGATCCCGCGCCCTTCCTCCGTCCCAAGACGGACGCTTCCGCTTCCGCAGGGATAGAGTCTGTCCATCAAGCGAAGCAGCGTAGTCTTACCGCTGCCATTCGGTCCGATGACCGCCGTCAGTTTTCCTTTCGGCAAGGAAACGGTAACGTTCCGTACCGCGTTTCTTTCGATATAACCGAAAGAAACGTCCTGCAACTGAAGATCTCCGTCCGGATTCAGTTCTGTTTTTCCGCTGTCCAGATCCTCTTCCTGTTCTTTCAGCATGGAAACGATCTGACGGCTTCCGCCTCTGGTCAGGGCAAACACTGCGGGGAACTGGGCGAAAAACTGGAAGACGAGGATCAGGTTTCCACCGTAAGCATAAAACGCCGCAAGGCGGGCAGGGGTATCGACCTCACCTTTTTTCAGCAGAGCAGAGCCAAACAGGAACGCGATCGTAAAGAGCAGGAACCGCAGGAACGTCTGTCCGAACTGAACGGCCGTCATCGCCATGGCGTTGTATTTGCCCGCTTCATAACGGGCGTCGATACGACGGTTTCCGTTTCCGGTCTCAACGGACTGTCCGTTCATTGCCTTGATGAACCGGATCCTGCCGAGGCGTTCTGCGAGAAACGCAGTGAACGCCGACAGTTCTCTGGCCACATAAAATGCACCGCGTTCGCTGTACCTGGATGTGACCATCATGATCACCATCGTAAGGATGAAACCGACGATCAGCATCAATGCGAGTGCCGGGACTGCTGCGTCGCCCACAAGGACGATCAGCAGGAAGGCCAGCAGCGTAAAGGTCAGCTGCAGCAGTTTGAACGGCTGATAGGACGACTCGGGATCCGCAGTAATCCGGCTGATGACCCTGTTCGCGCCTTCCCTGTCAAAATATTCCAGTGGCAGATTCATGGTCTTTTTCCAGACCTTTTTCCGGATCCTCGCAGCAAGTTCCACGAAACCCAGATCTGCCACGACGCTGATGTAAAAGAAGATATAGCCGATCACACACATGAGTGCGTAGGTAAAGATGGGAGACAGATCGGTGAAATTGCCCAATGAGATTGCCGCGATCGCATCCGCCTGCGTCGCGATGACCAGCGTTCCCACGACATAGAGAAGCGATCCGAGCAATGTGCGGAAAACAGGGAGTTTCACGCCCTGATACAGCATTTTCAACGGTTTCTCAGTCTTGTTTCGGTTCTTGCGGTTCGTTTTCATCGGTCTTCCTCCTTTCCTTCATTCAGAAGTGCCCGGTAAGCTTCGCACCGCCTGATCAGTTCTTCATGCGTCCCATGATCCGCGAGACGCCCGCCGTCGATCACCAGGATCTGATCGGCATCCTCGACAACGGAAAGATGATGGGATACGATCACGCGGGTCTTGTCACCCGCATAGGTATCGATCAGCTTCGAGATCTTCCCTGCACCTTCCATATCCAGCGCGCTTGTAGATTCGTCTGCCAGCACGATCTTTCCATCCTGAAGAAGCATCCGAGCCACAGCCAGTCTCTGCCGCTGTCCGCCGGACAGTCTGGAAGCATTCGTGCCCACTTCATAATCCAGTCCGCCAAGTTCTGCGATGCTTTCCGCCATGCCGACTCTGTTCAGAAGTTCCTGCAGTTCTTCATCCGTGTGCGTTTTCTTCGATCCGTAGACCATCATATCCCGGACGGTACCGGAAAATCCCGGTGCGTTCTGAGGCAGATAGGAGAACAGATCTCTGTACTGCCGGATCTCATATCCGCTGATCTCCCTGCCATCCAGCAGGATGCTGCCGCTGTCCGGTCGGTAGAACTGTTCGATCAGATTCAGGATCGTGGATTTGCCCGCCCCGCTTCTGCCGACGATGGCGGTCTTCGTTCCCGGCTCAATGGTGAAACTGAGATCCGAAAGGATCGTTTTATTCCCATAGGAGAAACAGACATTGCGGAATTCAAGAGTGCCGGCGCCTTCCGCTTTTCCTGTCCCGCCGGTCTCATCCGGAAGAAGAAGCATTTCGGAAACGCGGCTTGTCGCGCCCTGCGCTTTTTTCGCCAGCACCCAGAGCGTGAGATGTTCTGCAATATAAGTCTGATATGTCGAGCCAAGCCCGAAATAGGTGATGAACTGCTGCACCGTGACAGAGCCACTGAGAAGCGCGGACGCACCCGTCAGCGCGATGATCAGCGTTGGAACGATGAACAGAATGTTTGAAATCAGGGTATTGAACGCCGCCGCCCTGGTCGTCTTCTTCTGGGCAGCCTTCATCTCATCGATGGAAATGTCGCCTTCCGAGATCTCCGCTTCCGTCATGTTGTAAGCTTTGACCGTTTCGACATGTCCGACCTTTTCGGCCAGTTTTGCTGTAAGCGCCGCCACAGCGTTCTGCACCTGACTCTGCGCTTTAAAGGACACACTGCCGGACCATAGCGATCCGATCACGATCACCGGGATCACAAGCAGGAATGCCAGAATGAGCGAACCGTTTCCGAGCTGCGATGCCTTGATGAGCGTACTGATGATGAAATACAGACGCGGGATCTCGTTCACCATCAGATCAATCAGGAACTCGCTGATGAACTCCGTATCGGTCGTGATGCGGGAAATGAATTCCTTGGGGTCCCGTTCTTCCACATCCGTCGTCTGAAGGCGGAACACTTTCTCCAGCGCGATCTTCTGGAAGTCCCGGTCGATGCCGGCTTTTGCAAGGTACGTGACATAGGTTGCGATCAGTCCGCCCACGAATTCCAGCAATGCGAGCAGGAACAGTGTAAGACAGATCAATCCGGCGACTGCGACAGCCGAACTGCCACCGGAAGGATCCACAGCGGTGATATCCGCAATCTTTTCCGGGATCTTCAGCGCGATTACCGCTCTGCCCAGATTCAGGGCAAATGCGGCGGCGATCAGCAGCCACGGCAGACGCACCTGTCTGACTAGATGGATAAAATCATGCCAGACCGGTTTCTTTTTGTTTTTGACTGCGCCCATGGTAAGCCTCCTTGGGTATGTGCAATGAGTTATGTCTCTCCCTTTCCCGGGCGAGCACCTTCGTAAAGCTCCGGCCGTCAGGGTTCCAGTTCCAGTTTCAGCACCTGCTCCGGCATGCCGGTCTCCAATGCGGTGATGTGAACCGTTCCCGTTCCCTTCTTCCCTGTCGGTATGGACCGTACCCAGAATGCGATATGTCCGCCCACCGGCGACACATAGGACGGTCCGATGATCTCCAGGTCTCCCTCCGCGGAGAAATGGAGCGGCGTATTGATGAAATTGCACGGGTTGCCGTACTGATCTGCAAACGTGACTTCAAAGCGGCAGGTATCCACCTCGGAAGAGGAGATGACTTTCGTTTCCTGCAGCACGCGAAGTTCCGCGAGATACGCGTCCCGGGCGTAACGGTATTCCGCGACCGGCTTCCCGTTCAGGTATCCGATGACTTTCCCGTCCTGCCATGGTCTGTTCCAGAACGTCTTGTCGTTGAAAGTCACCTCGATCGGCGGATGAGGAAGACCGAAAAATTTATCGCTGGGATAATAGATGCCGACGCTCTCCCCATACATATAGACCTCGATATAATCGCAGTTCGTGGCGACCAGGAACGGCGTGATCCCGTCCAGGTCCTTCTCGCCGCGGGCAAAGTTGGTGACAGGCTGCAGGATGATCTCTTCTTCGGGAGACTTCTGTGAGCGGTACATCCAGGCGGCATACTTCGGGATCCGGAACATGTCAAAGATCCCGTGATAGCAGATCTTATCCCCGGAACCGCAGTCGCCGTGAGTATTGTAGTCGAACGCGCACCATCCGAAGGACCCCAGCGCGTCTCTGCGCGCCAGCGTCCTTGCGAGGATCCGGGCGTGCCTTCTGGTGTGCTCGTCCAGTTTCTTTTCATTGTCGAAGGGCTTCACCGGGTAGGTGTGACCCATGTACTCCGTGACCATATAGGGCACCGGATACGGCAGTTTCGTCACTTCGTGCTGATCCAGCTGGACGTGGTCCAGTCCGGGGTCGTCCGCGTGGCAGAAGTCATTATAGGTGTAGACGTCCTCCAGGAAACTGCTGCCCTGGAGATAACGCACTCCGCCCGTACATCTGGAAGGATCCAACTCATGGGCAATCGCGTTGGTCTTCGTGTAGAGTTCGTCGTCGTCCATCGACTCATTGAGGCGGACGCCCCAGAGGAAGATCGACGGATGGTTGAAATCCGTCTCGATCATCGCTCTCACGTCCTGAAGCACGACCTTCTTGAACTCCTCGCCGCCGATATGTCCCCAACCTGGGATCTCCTCAAAGACGAGGAGTCCGAGCTCGTCGCAGCGGTCCAGAAAATACCGGGACTGCATGTAGTGGGAAGTGCGGACGCCGTTGAAGTTGTACTGCTTCAGCAGATCCGCGTCTGCGCGTTGTGCGCGCTTGCCCATGGCGTAACCCACATAGGGATAGGACTGATGCCGGTCCATACCGACGATCTTCGTATACCTGCCGTTGAGATAAAAACCGTCCGGCTTGCAAGCCATCGTCCGGAAGCCTACACGGACCTCGTGTCCGTCCATTCTGTTTCCGTTCTCCGACAGATCAGCGTGCACCGTATACAGATTCGGCTCATCTGTGTCCCAGAGTTTCAGCCCCGGGATCTCTTTCTTTTCCATCGTGAAGTGTGAAATACCGGCGGGAACAGTCAGGTCCTGTTCCGCCTCAAAGACCGTGCTGCCTTCCCTGTCCGTAAGGACATAGCGGAGCGTACCGTCAAAAGCGGCGCCGCTGTTGTCCACGACGAATTCCGGATACGCAGAGGCTGTCGTCTCCTCCAGGTCATACCGGAAATAGAGATCGGAGATAAACGCCTTGTTCAGACTGTAGAAATTCACATCCCGGTAGATGCCTCCGTATGTCAGGTAATCGATGACAAATCCGAACGGCGGAATATCTTCCCTTTCGTGCGAGTCCACCATAAGGACCATCGTATTGTTTCCGGGGCGGACAAAATCCGTGATTTCAAACCTGGAGCGGGAATAACCGCCCTTGTGCGAACCGACGAAACTGCCGTTCACAAAGAGATCGTAATAGGTCATGACTCCCTCGAACTCCACGACGGCGCGCTTTTCAGTCTCCTCTGCGGACAGTTCGAACTCCTTTGCATACGTGGAGATCATCTGGGTAGCGTCATGACTGAAATAGTTATAGGGCAGTTCCTTTACCGTGTGCGGCAGATGGATCAACGGTGCCCCACTGAAATGTCCTTCTTTCAGCATCTCTTCGGAAAAACCTTCCGTAAAGTGCCAGTTCAGATTCCAGTTCCGTCTGTTTTCCATATTTCACTCTCCGTTCGTCTGGTTTTAAGTATTCCGATCAATCATCAATTGATTTGCTGTTGTGAAGCCTCACACGACTGAAGTCGCGTGCATCCTATTGCCGGTACAGTATCTCACTGTACCGGTTTCCCTTTAGGGGAATCGGACTGCCTTTCCACCATACTGC
>CAMKDB010000100.1 GCA_946411155.1 uncultured Faecalibacterium sp. | reverse complement strand
CGGGCACGCTGCGCATCCATGATCTGCTCCATATCCTTGCTGAGAACCGGAATGACCATGAAGGAGTCGGTAAAGATAAATGCCCATCTGTAGGGAAGTCCGACCTTTGTCATCCATACGCCAAGATCAGTCATGTTGATGGTACGGAAGATAAGAAACAAGAACGCCATCAAAGGAGCGATACGGAAGAAGAAATGTGTTGCCTTGTCGATTCCGGCCTGATAATAGGAAATGCCAAGGAACTTGCCAATGAATGTGTTTTTCTGGTCTTCCTGTACGACAGAACCGTAAATCGCATACATAAAGAATGCCATTGAGACAGTGGAAATAAAGATAAGCTTGAACATTGAGCCCATCTTTTCATACAGGATCGCAGCATAGCAAACTAGCATCATCGCAGTAGAGAGCCAGATGTTCTCAAAAAACACTATCGCCAATGTGCCTGCCAAGGCCATCAACAATTTGGTGCCGGGACTCAATCTGCGGAGAAGTGTGGAAGTATCTCTTTTTTGAAACATAGCAAAACCTCTTTTTGGACTTGCAGGCGGAGCGGGAATGCCCCGCCTGCAGTATTCAATTTTTGAGAAAGGATTACTTTCTGTTGAAGTGTTTGATGTTTTCAGGCAGTCTCTTATAGACGATCCAGGCAATAAGAACTGCAATGCCTTTGTCGATCAAGTTGATCGGCATACGGGCAATGAAGCCGGCGGTGACGAGGTCAGCACCGATAGCCTGGAGAGCTGCGATGGAAACAGAAGTGCCGGCAGAACCGTCAACACCACCGTATACGACAGAAGCAATGGGGGAACCGGTTGCGGCGTTCCAGAAAGAAACAAGAACGTTAGCAACGATCAGTACCTGCCACCATTTCTCAAAGAAGCCCCACTTTGTCATGTAGCCAACGATGAGGCCGGTACCAATATTGCAGATACCGAACAGAGCGGATACCATGTTACCACCCATGAGAGCACTGACAATATTGAAGAGAAGACCGGAAATAGCTCCTACCCAGGGACCCATGACTGCAGCAACAACTGCTGTGCCGATGGAGTCAAGATAGAGAGGACCACCGAGTGCGCTGTTCAGAAGTCCACCAACATAGTTGATAGCGACTCCCAACGGAATCATGATTGCTACATATGTTCCGTACAGTCTGCCCTTAGAGTTTGTAGATTGCATTGCCATAATAGAGAACCTCCATTTTATTTATGATTTGTACTTGCGTACAAAATCGGATACAGAGAGAGCGGCTTCACCTTTTCCGTCAAGGAAGATATCCAGTGAAGTGATCTGCGGGGGAGCGATCATCGCGCGGTCGAGAACAGGCTTGTTCAGGAAGATCTCCTTCGGAGTTCCGTCTGCGATGACTTCGCCTTGACTCATGACCACCACGCGGTCAGAGTTTTCGGCAACATAGTCCATATCGTGAGAGATCATAATCACGGTATGGCCGTTTTCATGCATCATATTGATGATGCGGGTGAGCATCCTTCTTCCGACTTCGTCCAATCCGCCGGTAGGCTCGTCCAGAATGAGAACATCAGGCTTGAATACAAGTACGGATGCAATGGACACGATTTTCTTTGTAGTGTAGTCCAGCGTCATCGGGTGAGTCATGAGGATGTCCTGAAGATGCATCATCTCGACAACTTTCTCGATTTCGGCATTTTTTTCTTCTTCACTGAAATTGAAGTTGTTGGGACCTACTTCGAGTTCCTCTTTTACAGTGGTGCAGAAGATCTGGTGATTGGGATTCTGGAAAACATATCCGCAACGTCTGGCCATCTCACCGACGGATTTTTGTGCAGTGTCTTCACCAAACAGAAGTACTTTACCCTCTGTTGGGCGAAGCAAGCCGTTGAAATGGCGGACAATTGTGGTTTTCCCTGAACCATTCTGGCCTACGATGGACATTTTATCATTCTCATAGACCTTAAGATTTACCCCTTTCAAGGCTTTGACGCCGCCTTTGAGATAAACATGGACAAGGTCCTGAGTTTCCACAGCAACTTTTCTATCCATCATGTCACCTCACTTTTTTAATCCGGCGAAAGCGGTTTTTGCTGCTTCAAGTGTAATTGGAACTTCTCCCGGAAGATTGCCAAGAGACAGCGCGGCATCAGTTACCTGAGGGACTCTGACGAAGTGCTCATTCAGAAGAGATTTATTTGTGAAGACCGACTTCGTATCCCCATAGTCAACAACCTGACCGTTATGAAGCACTAGAACTTTATCAGTGGCGTCCGCTATCTTCTCGATATTGTGGTCAACCATGATGACGGTACTTCCGCTTTTGTGCAGTTCTTCAACCAATTCGAAAACTTCATCTCTTCCCTGCGGGTCCAGCTGAGAAGTGGATTCGTCAAGAAGCAGTACTCGGGGACGGAGAGCTAAGATACATGCAATCGCTAGACGCTGCTGCTGTCCACCGGACAGACGATAAGGGGAACGATCCAGCATCTCCCAGATACCGCAAGCCTTGGCGGCGTATTCAACACGCTCACGCATCAACTCACGTTCAAATCCGAAGTTGCACATCGCAAACGCAATCTCATCTTCAACCGTTTCCTGAGTGAACTGGCTCTCGGCGTCTTGGAACACGATACCGATGACATCGGATGCTCCTTCACCGTGAGTTTCATTGTAACTCTTTCCGTCAACAACGATCTCACCATCCCAGTCGCCACCCAGAACAAAGGGGAGAATACCTACCATGGATTGGCAAAGCGTGGTTTTACCGGATTTGTTACATCCGATGATTCCCACAAAATCACCTTCGTCAATGGTAAGGTTGATATCCTTCAATACCAGTTCTTCAGTATTCGGATATCGATAGGAAAAATGCTTCAGTTCAATGATCGGCTTTCCCATATGAGTACCACCTTACTGTTTATTTGCTTCTTTTTTTATCAACAACCGGACAGCATCACAAGCTGCCTGAATCGTTTGATCCATATCTTTCCAGTTCATGATAGCACTGGCTCTGGCACCGCGGCATGCACATACCACAAAGATGGCTGCACATTCCATTTCACTGCAGCATACTCCGGCTTTTACCCAAGCAGCCCAGCGTTCTCTCAGACGTTTTTCTACAGGAGAAGTCTCAGGCTCAACTTCTCCGTAGAACGAATCTTTCGACTGTGAGATACCTTCCAAGGCGTTCAAACCTCTTGCCTCACAAGCCTGTGCGAGAGCATCAACTACATATCTGTCAGCGATAGCAGGAAACTCGACAGGAACGTAATGAATAGTAGTTCCTTCATCCCGGACGGCACCGGTCACGATGCAGCAATCATATTTGCTTGCGTCTTCAGGATCCTTGACAGGACCTGCAGTGCCGATACGAATAAATGTTTTGGCACCACAACGAATCAATTCCTCAACGGCAATAGCTGTTGAAGGACATCCCATTCCGGTGGATGTAACCGAGACTTTAACACCGTCAAGATAACCAGTCCAGGTTTTATGTTCTCTGTTATGAGCAACAAGTTTCGGATTGTCCAGATAGGATGCGATCAAATCTGTGCGGAATGGATCACCGGGAAGAAAAACATACTCACCGACATCACCCTTACGGCAATGAATGTGATACATCAACGGAGATTCTGCGTCCTGCCCCTGAAGGTATTTTTTGAAATCATGAATTTCGCCCATCACAGCACCCCGTCTTCTTTTGCCAGCAGGCGGACAGCGTCACATGCAACACCAATGGTTTTCTTCATGTCGCCCCAATCCATGATTGCTCCAGCTCTGCAACCTCTGATCGAGGAAATAACAAAAAGGGCGGCCGCTTCCATTTCGGAACACATGACATGACCTTTTTCCCAGGCTGTCCAACGTTCATGAAGACGTGCTGCAGCAGGCATATTATCCGGCTCATGCTGCCCGTAAAAACTGTCTTTTGACTGAGTGATTCCCTCAATATAATTCAATCCGCGGGCTTTGGCGGCTCTGGCGAGGGCATCCACCACATGGCGGTCAGCCACGGCGGGATATTCGATAGGAATGTAATGGATTGTAGTTCCTTCATCCCGAACAGCCGCTGTACAGATGACACCATCCAATGATTCATCATAGGATTCAGGGCATACGCGTCCGGCAGTGCCGATACGGATAAAAGTGTCGGCACCGATATGAATCAGTTCCTCCAATGCAATAGCGGTCGAAGGGCATCCCATACCAGTAGAGGTTACGGATACTTTGACTCCGTCGAGGTATCCGGTCCAGGTCTTGTGCTCTCTGTTGTGAGCAACAAGTTTCGGCTCATCAAAAAAACTGGCGATCAAATCCGTTCTGAACGGATCTCCCGGCAAAAAGACATATTTACCGACATCGCCTTCACGCATACGAATATGATATTGTAGTCCTTCTTCTGTAAGTACCATACGAATAACCCCACTTTCAGACAATATCAAATCAAACTATTAATAATATATTAACAAATTCGAACGGAATGTGTTTATACAAATTTGCAGCCGATAAATGTACAAAATGACGAAAGTAAACCACTGTTTCCTAGAGCGTTGGGATAGACAGGAATACAACTTTGCAAAACAACGGAGACAGTAGTCTCCGCTGTTTTGAGATGAGAAATATATAGGATTCAAACAGGATATTGCTCCAGCAAATGATCGACAAGGGAAGAGAGTAAACCGCTGTCCAACATTTCGATGTTTCCGTTGTCCACGCAGGCAGATAGTTCCGGATCAATGGGAAGCTGTTCAGTAACAGGGATGGCATATTTCTGAGCAAGACTCTCGAGATGACTCTCGCCGAATACATTGATCCTTTTTCCACAATCCGGGCAAATAAGATAACTCATGTTCTCAACAAGACCGATGACCGGCTTGTTCATCATGGCTGCCATATTGATTGCTTTTTCTACGATCATTCCTACAAGATCCTGAGGAGTAGATACGATGACTATACCGTCAATCGGTAAAGACTGGAAGACAGTTAACGGAACATCACCGGTTCCAGGAGGCATATCGACAAACATATAATCAACATTTCCCCAGTTGCTGTCTGTCCAGAACTGCTTTACGGTTCCCGCGATAATTGGCCCACGCCAAATAGCAGGAGTTGATTCATCCTCAAGCATCAGATTCAAGGACATGATTTTGATGCCGTTTGCGGTTTTTGCGGGAAACAATCCATACTCGTCTGCAAGGATCCGGTCAGAGACTCCGAATGATTTTGGTATGGAAGGACCTGTGATGTCGGCGTCCAGAATCGCGACGTCAAATCCTTTGCTGTTGACCTCCTTAGCGAGCAGGGAAGTAATCAGTGATTTGCCGACGCCGCCTTTGCCGCTGACAACGGCAAATACATGTTTGACATCCGAGTACTCGTTCGTTTTTTCCTCAAAACTGAACTCTGAAGTACGGGAAGAACAGTTCTGAGAACAAGACGAACAATCGTGTGTGCATTCTTCGCTCATATTTTCTTTACACTCCTTCAGCTTGTCGCTTTGTTCATATTATACGATTCGTCCTGTTTTTTCAACGAGAGGCTATATTGTCTATGTTATACTTCATATTGTACGAAAACAGCGGCGAAAACCGGAAAAGACAGCGGGGTGAATCTGATATGGAAAACACACCTTGGTGGAAACAACGGGTCATCTACCAGATTTATCCGATGAGTTTCAAAGATTCAAACGGAGACGGAGTCGGTGATCTTAGGGGAATCATAGAGAAACTGGATTATATTCATGACCTTGGCGCAGGAGCTATCTGGCTATCACCTGTTTATGACTCTCCCATGGAGGATAACGGATATGATATCAGGGATTATTATTCCGTCAATCCGTTATTCGGTACCATGCAGGATATGGAAGAACTGATATCCGAGGCTCACAGGAGGGATCTCAGGATCATCATGGACCTTGTCCTCAATCACACTTCGAATCAGCATGAGTGGTTCCGCAAAAGCGTGGAAGGTATCGAACCATATAACGATTTCTATATCTGGAAGCCACCTGTAAACGGGAAAAAACCAAACAACTGGAATGGATTCTTTGGCGGTGATGTTTGGGAATATGTGCCTGCTAGAGGAGCGTATTATTTACACCTTTTCGGAAAAGGACAGCCGGATCTAAACTACCGCAATCCGTTGCTCCTGGATGAAATTCGGAAAATGCTCAAATTCTGGTTGGACAAAGGGGTTGATGGTTTTCGCTGCGATGTGATTAATATTCTATTTAAGGAGTCTTTTGAAAACGGCAGATTAGGGCTGCCTAGGGGACTGGAACACTATCGTTCCACTAGAGGGAATCATCGGATTCTTCAGGATCTTCAAGAAACAGTCTTCCGGCCATATCATGCATTTACAGTTGGTGAAAGTGTGCTGGTCACTCCGGAAGAAGCGAATGATTTTGTTGCCGGAGAAGAGAGGGAATTGGACCAGATTTTCTATTTTGATCACCTGTGCTCCAATCAGATCGTTGTAAAATGGTTCAGGAAGAAATTTGTTCCTGCTGTTTTTCAGGAACAGATCGTCAAATGGATGAAGACTGTGGATTGGAATGCGAATTCGTTGGAGAGTCATGATCAGCCTAGGAGTGTTTCATGCATAGGAAACGACGGGAGATATCTCAGCAGTTCCGCAAAAATGTTGGGAATGCTGCTTCTGAGTCTCAAGGGAACGCCTTACCTCTATCAGGGGGAAGAGATAGGCATGACAAATTATCCGTTTCGGATTCCAGAGGATGTCCGGGATCTGGAAGCATTTAATGCTCTGAGAATTGCAAAGAAAATCGGTATTCCTGCACATGTTCGCCAAAAAATGATCTGGTCCGTTTCCAGAGACAATGCGCGGACTCCTGTACAGTGGGACAGTTCCCCCAATGCGGGTTTTTCTCAGAATGCCCCATGGATCCCCGTGAATCCCAACTATGATACGGTAAACATCAATAATCAGATCAAGGATGAGTACTCCGTTCTAAACTTCTATAAAAGGATGATTGCCTTAAGAAATACAGATGAAGTGCTGAGGTTAGGAGATTTTCAGTTGAACTCTTGCGGCGAAGTTTTTGATTTCAGAAGATCACTGTCCGGCAGCACATATAGAATACTGCTCAATTTCACTGAAAAAACACAGCAGAAATCAAATGTAGAAGGTATAATACTTATT
>CAMKDB010000099.1 GCA_946411155.1 uncultured Faecalibacterium sp. | reverse complement strand
CATGAAGACCTACGCCGCTACGCTGACGCCGCGCGGCGGATCGTCCGGCTATAAACCCATGCACGAGGAGGAGCGGCTGCAGCTCAACGCGGCGGTCCGCAAGAGCGGCGCTTTTGACGGCGTCTTCGATTTTGACGCCGCCGTAAGGGAGGAAAAAGATCCCGGGCGGATGCGCGAGGACTTCCAGTGCGGCGACCATCTCCATCCCGGTACGGACGGCGGACTGCGGATGGCTGAAGAGGCCTACAGGGTCCTCGTACAGCCGGAGAAAAACGAATAGGAACAAAAGGACGCAGCGCGTCTGCGGCCTTTTCTGTTCCCAGCCCGGCGGAAACCTTTTATAATAGAACCAAAGAAAGCCACCAAACCGACCCGAACCGGAAAAAGGGTAAAAAAAATGAAAAACAGAATGAGAAAGGACCTGATCGCCTGCGCGCTGTGCGTGCTGCTGGCGACGGTGCTGATGTTCTTCGCGAACGGCATCCAGCACGGAAACGGAACGATCGAGATCACCGACGGGACGATCCCGGCGGCAGACGGATCCCTGACCTACAAGATGTACAGACCGGTCAGCGCCACCGCGGAAAACAGGGCGCCCGCCGTGCTGCTCCTGCACGGCTACCAGAACGACCACGAAACGTGCGCCGCCTACGCGATCGAACTCGCGCGAAGGGGCGCGGTGGTCCTCTGCCTGGACGAATACGGACACGGAGCCAGCTCCGTCGGCCTGCTTAGCAGGGGCTACGTCAACCACGTCGTCAAGGTCAACTACGGCAACGATTCCGAGGAAGCGGGCACGTATAAGAAGATCGGCGGATCCAAGCGGTACCGGATCCTGATGAACTTCTCCAACCTGTCCTTCTTCAACGATCACTACTCCAAGGACGACGCGGGCAACGCCATCCTGGATTCCTCCTGCGGCGGCTCCATCGCCTATGCGTTCATGTCCAAGCTTCCGTATGTGGATCCGTCCCGCATGGCCGTGAGCGGGCACTCCATGGGCACCTGGTCCAGCTGGACCGTGGCTGCGGATTACGCCGGAACGGACATCGCCCCGAAGGCGGTCGTGCTGCAGTGCGGCGAACTGTTCACCGACAGCGTCTACGATTCCGCGAACATCCGATTCAACAACGTATTGCTGCTGCAGGCGAAATACGACGAATTCTCCTACTTCAGGGATTACCAGAAGACGGTGGGAGACAACCTGCTGAAGTCCGACCTGCGGACTTCCTTCCTCGGCACCACCGCGGCGGATGCGCAGTGGAACAGAACCTACGGCAGTTTTGAGGACGGCAGCGCCAGAAGGATGGAACTGCTGATGACCAATCACCGCCTCACCACCCATCACCTGGGCGGACTGGCAGTCGCAATGGAGTGGTTCGACCGGGCGATCGGCCTGCCATCGGATCTGGCTTATACGGATCTGGTCGCGAAGAGCAAAGAATATCTGGTGCTCGGCGCGATGCTGCTCATCCTCGCGAGTCTGTTCCCGCTGATGAGTCTCCTGCTGGAGACACCGTTTTTCAGCGGCGTCAAACAGGATCTGCCCGCGAAGGACACGATGACCACGAAGAAAGGCTGGACCAAAGGAGCCCTGATCACGGTGCTGCTTTCCGGCGCGACCTTCCCGTTCATGACACAGCTCGGCCACGCGCTGCTGCCCCTGCCGGAAGGGATCTTCCGGATGACGGTGGGCAACGGATTCCTCGGCTGGTATCTGCTGCTGATCCTCATCATGCTCATCACTTCCGCCATCTCGAAGAAGAACCTGAAAAAGAGGGGGCTGGAAGGCGAGAAGTTCGACTGGAGCGTGTTCTTCCGGTCCCTGCTCCTGGCGCTGACGCTGATGGTCTACATGTATCTCGTGAACCTCGTCTACTGCGGTCTCTTCGACCTCGACCTGAGGTTCATCTGGCCGTTCTTCAGGCCGTTCACCCTTCAGCGCTTCCTGCAGTTCCTAGTTTACATCCCGGTTTTCACGGTCTTCTACCTGCTCAACAACAGCAAGATCATGCGGGATCTGCGGACCGACGCTACCTATGAAGCGGGAACGAAAGGTTTCCTGAGGAACTGGCTGAACAACTTCCTGCTCATGGCGGGCGGCGTACTCATCATCGTGCTCATCGAGTATGTCCCGTTCTTCGCCAATATCGGACCCGGCGCGGATCTGCTGTTCGGCTCGACCTTCGGCGGACCGTTTATGTCCATCCTCATCCTGTTCGTTCCCCAGGTCATGTTCTTCTCGGTTCTCTGCACCTACGCGTACAGAAAGACCGGAAGAGCCTATACCGGCGCGTGCCTTGCAGCGATGTTGGCGTGCTGGATCGTCACAGGCGGATCTTCCATCCTGTGATACGGAAATGAATTCTTAATTGATCGAAGCAAGGGAGAAGAGATGCCGCCTGTCAGCTGTCTGATGAAACCGTCCTCCGGGATGTGCAATATGCGCTGCGATTACTGTTTCTACTGCGATGAGACGGAGAAACGGGAACAGGCAAGTTATGGCTTCATGTCCGAGGAGACGCTGCGGAACATCATCCGAAGGACGCTCCCGCGGGCGGAAGGCGCCGCTTCCTACGCCTTCCAGGGAGGGGAACCCACTCTGCGGGGACTGGATTTCTTCCGGACCGCCATCCGTCTGGAAAAGCAGTACAACCGCAACGGCGTACGGATCCAGAACGCGCTCCAGACCAACGGCACCCTGATCGACGAAGAGTGGTGCCGGTTCCTCAGCGAGAACCGGTTCCTCGTGGGCGTGTCCATCGACGGAACGCAGCCGGTGCACGACCGGTTCCGCCACATGCGCGCCGACGGCGGACCGTCCTGGGAGAACGCCGCCCGCGCCACGGAATTAATGGACCGGTACGGGGTGGACTACAACATCCTCACCGTCGTCCACGCGGAGACGGCGAAGCACATCGGGGAGATCTACCGCTTCTACAGGGAACGGGGCTGGCGCTGGCAGCAGTACATCGCCTGTCTGGATCCCCTGGGCGAAGAGAAGGGGAAGGATCCCTGGTCCCTGACGCCGGAATTGTACGGCGAGTTCCTCATCGTACTGTTCGGGATGTGGTATGACGACGCGAAACAGGGAAAACAGCCGTATATCCGCCAGTTTGAGAACTGGCTGGGCATCCTGCTGGGCTACATGCCGGAAGCCTGCGACCAGGTGGGAAGATGTTCCGTGCAGTACGTGTGCGAGGCGGACGGCAGCGTCTATCCCTGCGACTTCTACATGCTGGACGGGTACCGCCTGGGCAACTTCAACGAGGACCGCATGGAGGACATCGACCGGAGACGGGAGGAGACCGGATTCATCAGGGATTCTCTGATCCTGGACGAGGCATGCAGAGCCTGCCCGTATCACCCGCTGTGCCGGGGCGGATGCCGGCGGAACCGGGACCTGTTCGGGGAAGGGTTCGGCAGGAACTACTTCTGTGAGTCCTACCGGATGTTCTTCGGCGAATGTCTGCCGCAGCTGGAGTCCCTGGCTCGGAACCGGTAGCAGCCGGGAAAAACAACGGTGCGCCGCATCATATCGTTCAAAAAAAGAATCGGCAGGACATCCGGGGAGGACGCCCTGCCGATTTTATGTCAGATCATTTCAGAAACCTGCCGAAGAAGCCGGGCCGGTTGGATTCGACCGGGATTTTCAGGCTCTTGCAGTATTTCCATGCATAAGAGCCGCGGGAACAGCTGACAGTGAGTTTTCTGCAGTTTTGAAATGAGATTTCTTCGATGTTCGTCACACTGTCCGGAATCGTGACCGAGGCCAGATTCGTACAGTCGCTGAATGTTCCTTTTTTGATCTCCGTCACACCTTCCGGGATCGTGACTGACGTCAGACCCGAACAGCCGGCGAACGCAAAACCTTCGATTTCTGTCACACTCCCCGGAATGTCGATCGTACTAAGACTCGTACACCTTTCGAATGCGACCGATCCGATCTTTGTCAAACTGTCCGGCAGCGTGACCGATGCCAGTTTAGGGCAGGTATCGAAGGCGGCCCGGCCGATCGTCCTTACGCCGTCCGGTATGACGATCGCGGGCAGACTTCTGCAATAGCCGAACACGCTCGCTCCGATCTCCGTCAGGCTGTCCGGAAGAGAGACATAAGTCAGGCTCTCGCAGAAGGAAAATGCAGACGTACGGATGACCGTCACGCTGTCCGGGATGGTGAGGGATTCAAGGCCTCTGCAGTCCATAAAAGCATGATCATCGATCTTTGTCACGCTGTCCGGGATGGTGACCGAGATCATGTTCCGGCAATCATAGAATGCGGATTTTCCGATCACTGTCATGCCTTGGGGAAAGGTGATCGAAGTCAGAGCCTTACACTGAAAGAATGTATGGTCTTTGATCTCAGTCACACCTTCCGGGATGGTGATCGAGGTCATGCTTTGACAGTCGTTAAATGCATAGCTCCCGATCTCCTTTACGCCGTTTCCCATATCGACCGAGACGAGACTGGTGCAGGTATCGAATGCGTGATCCCCGATTATGGTCACGCTGTCCGGAATGACGGCAGACACGAGGTTGGTGCAGCCTTTGAACGAATCCTGTCCGATGATGCCTACCCCGTCGGGGATTTCGATGCTTTTCAGATGAACACAGTTCTCGAATGCTCTGTCTGCGATCTCCAGCACGGGTTTTCCGCCGTATTCGCTCTCGATCCGCGGAGCCGTGTCTATTCCGGTATATCTTCTGATGACGATACCCGCATCCGTCATATCATATTCAAATCCGGGCAGGATTGATGTGTTTCTGCAGCCCCTTTTCTGAAGATGCCGGGCGAGTTTGGTGTTCATGTCTCCGGTGATCCCGTGGGCGAAGTTCAGCCACTGCATCAGGTGGAGAGAGACCAGTTCAGGAGGCAGATCATCGTCTGTCAATTCTTCAAGCTGACAGACGGCGATATCCCTTCCGGCCTTCCAGGCCTCAGTCAGGACCTGTGTCAGGTGCCTGTCCGACAGAAACGCCTTGTCCAGGAACACGACCAGACATGCGCTGTTTTTGAGGTTTTCCTCATCTTCGCCGCTGTCGACCGCGTCATAGAGCGTACACCCGCCGTTTTTCGCTTCCAGCAGGATCACCCGCGCGGTTTCCGCGCTCTTTCCGGCATACAGGCAGTAGGCAAAACCGTCACCGTCCGCTCCCTCGCGCACCGCGGGATCGACAACGACCGAGATGCCTCTGGCAGCCCGTTTTTCGCCTTTTTCAAGTCCGCGCACCCGTTCCAGGGTAGGCTCGATCTCCTTCGGAGAGACAGTCGCGGCGACATTTTTCTCTATCTCATAATCCAGACCGTCTTCAAGGATACATTTGATGATCGGCTTGCCGTACTGAATGGCCCAGGGGATCTCATTCTCCCTGCAGTACATACTTTGGAGCGAGTTTTCCGTAACAAACAGCAAAAACGCAGCGCAGTTCCTGACATGCGTTTCCAGTGTTTCGTCGTAGGAATCGCCGATCGTAAGACCCTCGTCATACCATATCTTCCAGCCGGACTCATACAGTTCCTTGATGATCCCCAGCACCGTATCCCTGTCCTTGTGGGAATAGCTGATAAAGATGAACGGGGATTCTTCGTCCGCCAGGAACGGGGAAGAGAGTTTCTCGATTCCCGGAGGGATCACGCCGCGGAAAACATTGTACTGGTAATCGAAGATGAACCGGAGATGGTTTTCCTGACAATAGCGGTGCATGAATGAGCCTTCCGGGCAGACGACCGTCATTTTGGTGCAGTTTTCGAACACGTCTTCTCCGATTGCTGTGACGCTGCCCGGTATGACGACTGTCGTGAGACTGTCGCAGTGGGCGAAGGTTCTTCTCTTGATCTCGGTCACGCCGTCCGGAACCGTGACGGAGATCAGTTTCCTGCAGGTCAGAAAAGCTTCTTCTCCGATCATATTTACGCCGTCCGGGATCGCGATCGAGGTGAGGCTGCTGCACCCGCAGAATGCCCGGTGCCAGATCGACGACACGCTGTCCGGGATGACGACCGATGAAAGGTCTCTGCATTCCTCGAATATCTTCCCATTGACCGCCGGAACGCCTTCCGGGATGACGACCGACTTAAGGCTGCTGCAGCCCCTGAATACTTCGAATCCGATGCTCGTCACACTGTCCGGTATGCTGACAGCGGTCAGGCTTTTACAATTGACGAATGCGTGACCGCCTATCTCCGTCACGCTGTCCGGGATCGTGATCGAGGTCAGACTGCCGCAGTTGACGAAGGCATATTCCGGTACTTCTGTCATACCGTCCGGAATGGTGAACGCGGTCAGGCCGGAACAGCCGCTGAACGCACTCTTTCCGATTTCCCTTACAGCCTTCGGAACGACAAATGAAGTCAGGCTTTTGCATCCGGTGAAGGCAAAATCTCCGATTTTTGTCACGCTGTCCGGGATGACGACCGACTTAAGATTGGCACAGTCCTGAAATGCGTAGTTTCCGATCTCCATTACGCCGTCCGGGATCATGATCTCACGCAGAAAATCACATTTGCTGAAAGCCTTATCGCCGATCTTGACCACCGGCAGGCCTTCGTATGTGCGCTCGATCTTGGGATCCGGATCCTTTCCCGGATATCCCGTGATCACGATCCCTCTGCCGGCCTTCTCATATTCCAGCGAATTGAAAACATACGGGATCCCGTTATCCACACAGTAGCGGTGGGCGTAGGAGTTTTTATGGCAGATCACGGTCACGCCCGGGGTGTTCTGAAACGCAGTGCCCCCGATATCCGCCACACTGTCCGGGATAACGATCGACGTCAGTTTGTCGCAATAACTGAATGCGCCTTCCGAGATCTTCGTGACGCTGCCGGGGATCGTCACCGAAGTCAGGCTTACGCATTTGGCGAATGCCGCAAAACCGATCTGTGTCACGCTGTCCGGAATGGTAACGGAGATCAGCCTTCCGCATTGAATGAAAGCAGTTTTTCCGATCTCCGTCACGCCGCCCGGAATGACGACCCGGGTGTCCGCGCCGTTATACTTTCTAAGAACCCCGTTTCTGATGTCAAATACTTCCGGCATCCCCGTACCTCCGTTCATTCCATGCTTTTTAGTATTATACAATATTCGCCGCACGTCAATTACTCACGAATGAATTCGCGAGTTTGTGCCTGCCCGGTGGTAATAGACGATCGTCTCCCACTTTTGGTGTAAGACAGC
>CAMKDB010000098.1 GCA_946411155.1 uncultured Faecalibacterium sp. | reverse complement strand
CGGCAAACTCGTCATAGCCGAAATTCTTCTTCGGGGCGATCTTCAGATCGATATAGCTTTCCACCAGATCGCTCTCCGCTTTATCCCAGTCCACGATGGCGCGGTAACCGAGGATCGTCCCGTTCTCCTCCAGACGCTGCATCTCTCCGGCAACTTCTTCCGGGGAGAGGCCGGTCATGGCGGACAGTTCCTCTACCGAGAGTCTGGCGTCCTCACACAGAAGTTTCAATACCTTGTTCATCTGTTTTCCTCCTGAACGGTACTCTTGTGTATTTTTCTTATTTTATCATACCAAAGCGCGGATTCATACGGTCGGGATCCTCCAAAAAAGGAAGTCTCCGCCATCCGTAGACGGCGGAGACCGCATTTCAGATCGCTCGTTCGTCACAGTGCTGCCGCGCGGTACAGGAATGTGACGACCTGACCCCGGGTACAGCCGTCATTGGAGCCGAACTGTCCTGTAAGGTTGCCGTTGCTGTCTGTATAACCGGTAGTAATGTTGTTCTTTGCCGCCCACAGCACCGCTTTATAGAAGAAATCTCCCGTCTTTACATCGGAGAAGGACGGTACGCCGGAAGGATCGACGACAGGCGATCCGGCGGCACGCCACAGGAAGGTGACGACCTGACCGCGGGTGCATTTGTCTTCTGAGCCAAATTTGCCGGTGGGATTGCCGTGGCTGTCCGTATAGCCGGTGGTGATGTTGCTTTTCGCCGCCCACAGCACCGCCTTGTAGAAATAATCGGTCTTCTTTACGTCTTTGAACGAGGCAATGCCTTCCGGATCCACTTCCGGCGACCCGGCGGCACGCCAGAGGAACGTCACGATCTGGGCGCGGGTACAGGTGTCATTGGGTCCGAAATACCCCGCCTGATCCCCGGTGTAACCGGTTGTGATTCCATTCTCTACCGCCCAGTAGACCGGATTGAAGAAGTAATCCGATGTTTTCGCCACATCCTTGAACAGTACCCTGACTTCGCAGCTGGCAGTGGCGCCGTTGCTTTTCAGCGTCGCCGTGATGACTGCCGTTCCCACTTTCTTTGCGGTGACTTTTCCGCTGCTGTTTACGGCGGCGACCTTCGGGTCCGACGAGGACCAGGTCACATCCGGATCCGGCGTGTTCTGGGGCACCGACGTCGCCTTCAGGGTCAAGGTCTTCCCGACTGCAAGATTAGCTGATGCTTTATCCAGTGAAACGCCCTCATTCGACACCGTTACCAGACAGGCGGCTTCACCGTGGGTATAACCGTGGTCATCCTTGACCGTGACCCAGATACAGGTCTCCCCTTCCGCTTGGGCAGTCACAGTGCCGTCATTTTTCACTGTTGCCACAGTGTGATCGTCACTGGAAAAAGCCACGATGGGATATGACAGGCTGTTCGGTTCTGCGAGGTACGAGACCGTTTTGCTCTCACCGGGACGGAGCGTCATTTTCGGAGGATCGGTCTGAAGCGACGGGCGTATCATGGGCACATACAGAGTAATGGAACGCGCCGTAACATCCTCCACGACAGGTTCAAATTCCGTCCCGTTCATGAAATAACCTTCGATGAGGGAGGATTCCTGCTTCACATCATAGGCGAACCGGTAATCGCTGTATCTGTCCAGGAAGATCATCAGTCTGAGGTAGTACTGTTCGGCATCCCGGAAAACGCCGCTGTATGGTTCCATAACGCCGTTCACCATCCGGTAGAAACCTTCCGCCTCCACCGTGGAATCACAATCGTCCGGCACTTCCAGCGTGATCAGGTCCGCAAGATCCTCCATATATTGCTGACCGGATTCCACGTGGAAAAGCGGCATGACATCGACCAGGTTCACTGTGGTGATCGCTTCGCACCAGTGTGCGTAGAACGTCGTGTCACGGCTGATCACATCGTTGAGAGCGTCAACACGTTTGTCATCCGAGCACGCCTTATCCCGGTACCACCAGTCGAAGACATAACCATTCTCCCCTTCCGGGATAATCCGTTTCTCATTCGCATAGAACGTGCTGAACGTATTTCCGGTAACACCTGTCAGGCAGGGAACCTCTCCCCCCTTCCCGTTACTGTCGAAAGTGACGGTGGAGAGACTTGTTGACGTTACCGTGAACGAGACCGTCGTTTCAACGGGATCCATCTTCTTGTCAAGATCCTGAAAAACCAGCGTGGCCGTATAGGTCGTCGTAGGATTGACGCCGAACAGCGTCAGTCCATTCTTCGGTCTCACGTACCAGTTCGTGGTCCACGGCCCGCCCGGCCTGAAGGATCCCGAAGGCGTATTGTTGTAACCGAGCTCGAACTTGTCCGCGTTGTCTCCGGTCAACCACATGCAGGAATGATCAAACCGCAGGCGCATCGTTCCCGTATTGGTGATTATCGGATTCTTTGGCGTAACAGATGTATATCCGACCTGCCGGGCACCGAGATCGATGGGTTCCAGAACGGCGGAATAGATATCCTGCTCAAAGATCGCCGTATAGGACTGATTGTAGATCCCGTTTGCGGTGCTTACATTCACGGTTGGTGAAAAAGCGAAATCGTCTCCGGTGACGTCATCGACCCATTTCACGAAATGCCATCCCGTGTTTGGAGTAGCTTTTATCCCCGCGTAGTTGTTCGGATAGACCTGGTGGTCTGGCCAGAAAGAGACCGTGCCTCCCTCTTCGGGAGACGCATGCACGGCGATCCGGTATGTGGGGCTGTAGTCCGCGGTGACAACCACGTTCTTCAGCGGCATTGTAAATGTTGTCGTGAGCGCATACTGGTTCTCAAAAGAAACATCGCCGTCCGTCAGCCAGCTGCCGAACAACTGTCCGTTCCGTTCTTCATCCGCGGTGACCGTCACGGTATCGCCCGGGTGGTACTGATAGACCCCGTTCGCCGTTCTGCCGTTGTGGACCGTCACGGTGAATTCCTCCTGCGAGCCGAACGCATATGTGACTTCATTGCTGGTGTTCGAGACCGAGATTCCTTCCTCACTCAACGCCCTCACCGTGAACGAGTAATAGCCGTAATCCTCGCCGAGTTCTTCCAGCCACGTTCTGGCATTGAAGGATGTCGTTTCCACATAAAACCTCTGCCAGTTCGTGGAACATTCCACATAATAACAGTCCGCTTCCCTGCCCTTGGTATCCACATAAGGCTCCCAGCTCAGGATGTCGCCGTTCAGGTTCACCGTGAGGTCCCCCAGGACGAGCCATCCGTTGATGATTCCGGAATAGGCAGGATCGCTGGAATTGTAGCCTTTTTTCAGTGTGCGGACAGCAAACTGATAATTGTAATCGGCATGGATGACCCGGTCGGAATAATCATAGTAGGTCTGCCCTTCTTCCAGGATCTTCCAGTCATAACTCGTATCATCATTTATGATGATCTTGACGGCATAGGCGTCGGCGCCGTTCACAGCGCTCCAGCGCGCCGTGGTACCGTCCCAGTACACGGTTTTTGGCGCGGTCATCTTCATGTACGCCTGAAAACCAAACGTCAGCGGTGCGGAAACAGCAAGAACGCGGTCTTCTTCATCGTAAGCCGTGATTGCGATCTGATACACTCCGGTATCAAAGTAGTTGTCTCTGAACAACGTGTTGAGATCGGCGGATGTTTCCTCATATGATCCCCACCTGTCATCGCCGGCCACGTTGATCTGATAAAACGCAGTGCCGGGATACGCATCCCATGTCAGGATCCCGGAAGAATCGATCTGACATCCCGTTATGTCAGGATAACCGTCCGCAGCGAGCACTCCCGCATCAGGCAGGAAGAAAGCAACAAGCAGAAACAAGCACAACAGAAAAGAGATCGTTTTTCTCATCATCAGTCCTCCATTCGTTTGTTTTTGACGGGACACCCGGCGGATGCCCTCTATACCATTATGATTAATGTCCATATGTCCGCACCTGAAAATGTGTACATATGCGGAATGAGCCAGAATAGCAGCGCGGGAGGACGGTATCTCCTGCCGTTCTCCCGCTTTTTATTGATATAGCGGCAGGTTCCCTATTAGGTAATGCCTGCTTTTATGGCTGCTTGTCCGGATCCGAGAGAGCGGCACGCGCCTCGCCGATGTAGTAATGGACCAGCAAATCCACGCATGCGCCGTAGCTCTTCAGCCCCAGCGTCTGTCCGTAGCTGTAGAGGAAATTCTCGTAGACGGTGTTGTAGACCTTACGCACTTTCGTGTCGAACTGTTTCCAGTATTCCCGGTTTGCCGCCAGATCCCGCAGGACCGGTTCGGACAGGGAGGAATAGATTGCGGACCAGGTCGATCTGTCCGCGTCATACAGCGCGTTGCTTAAATGGATATACGCCAGCAGGCATGCGGAATAGCAGTACTCCGGATCCCCATAAGTCAGGCTGGAGAGAACGGCGCAGAAATTGGCCTCCTGTTCTTTCGCTACGCCCCGCTGGTGCGCCAGTTCATGTGCGACCGTGGACGGAAAAAGACTTGTGGGAAAGTCGGTGTTGACATTTGCCTCCGCAGTGAAGGGAAAGAAGAATCCGGTGAAATCGATATAGCTGACGACCCGGGAAAAATGGACGCCTTTTGCGCGGATATCCGGACCTTCCAGACAGGGAAACAGCTGCTCCGCGTTCCGGTAGACCTGATCCGAACGCGCGAGGATGGCGTCCCGGTCCATGGCACATACCCCGTTCTCATCCCGCGGGACCTGTTCTGCGTACCGGTTCACCAACGTGGTGAAGTAGACGGTGACCGCTTTCAGATCCTCCAGAGCGATGGGACTGTCGTCCAGTCCGCTCTGGGTCGCGAAATCGTCTCCATAGTAATAGACGCCCCATAATGCGCAGAAAGCCGCATAGACCGTCAGTCCGATACAAAGAACGGTGAGAAGGATCAGACAGATCCTGCGCAGTTTCCGTTGCTTCCGGATCACGCCGATGACCGCCGCTGTCAGATAGACAAGTACGGATGCCGCAAAAATCCCGACGAGGACCTCCGCCACCGAAAAAGGAAGGCGGGCAGCAGCGGTGCTGAGCATACGGTGTACCGGACGGACGAAACGCTCCGACAGCACGGCATTCAGATCGTGATCGCCTCTGGTCAGCAGGTGACCCAGAATGAGCACGCCGCTGAAAAGCGTCAGGATGATCCGGATCCGCGCTTCCTGCCAGAATGTTCTGTTTTTATTCTCTTCCCGTTTCAACAGAATGCCGTCTACCTTTCACCGCGGTCTGCGGTCAGGAATCCTCCCGGTCCCGAAGACGCGCGTTCTCTTTCTTCCAATTGTAATACTCCGCCGCAAGGGGGGTATACCCCAGCTGCTTCAGTTGTCCGTAGGTCACCCGGTAATTCGCCTTGCAGTGCCTTCCGGTCGAAAGAAAACGCAGATACCGGACCATATACCGGTCGATCTCTTTCAGGCCGTCAGAACAGGTAAGGACCGGAAAATAGTACCGGGTCCAGGTGAAGGTGTGATCTCCGGAAAGATCGTAGAGCTTCCGGTCAAAGGAACGGATCATCGCTCTGGCGGCACGCTCGAAGGAAGCCTCGTTCCGCTTCCGCCAGCGCCAGAGCGCATGCGCCTTGCGGCGGATCCTGTCCTTCATTTTCTGTACCGTGACCGGCGCGAGATCCACGTTTCCGCCGCAGTAGACGAAGCCCAGGTACTCCCAGGACTCCCCAGGTCCGCTGACGGAGAATTTCTCCTCATTCAGGGTAAGCCGTTTATTGTCCAGGATCCCGCGGATCCGAGCGAGGTTTTCCTCCAGCTGAGCGCTGTCCGGGAAAAAGAGGATCAGATCGTCCGAATAACGGAAATACGGGATACCTTTCTCCAGAAACAGCCGGTCCAGATCCATCAGATACACATTGGCGAAGAAACTTGCCAGCGGAACGCCCGCCATGGCCCCCCGGTCCTCCTCTGTCACCGCGCCGTCCCGGATGCATCGGTGCTGCCGCAGAAGCCCGCTGAGAAAATCCAGCAGCGGCGGATCGTCCGTGATCACCGTTCCGAGAACGTCGATGAGCAGTTCCGGCTCGATGGAGTTGAAATAATCGTGAAGATCCAGTTTCAGTGCGAACAGCCGGTCCAGTTCCGGGATCTTCCGGATATCCGCGATGGCGGTCCGAGCGTTTCTGTCCCGACGGAAGGCGTAGCAGTTGTCCGGCAGACAGCCGTCGTACCGGTACAGTTCCCACGCCAGCAGTTTCAGCACCCAGGTCTCGTCCGGGCTGTAACTGTAGACGACGCGCTTGCGGGAAGAACCTGCCTTCGCGATCTCTTTCCGGACCGGGAACCCGAACGCCATCGACTCCGTGACCTTCCGGTACCGCTCTTCGGAGATATAATCCTCCAGTTCCTTTCGTTCCCGCCCGTCCAGCTGCCCTTTCTGCTGCTTATCCAGCAGGAAGGCTTCCCAGACTTCCCGGCTATTCAGTGTTTCCAGTAAAGAACCCATACTTCATCCAATAAAAAAAGAAAGAGAAAATGCTTTGAAGTAAGCTGTGCTTACGATACCGGATGGTACATGACCGGCTGCCTGCAAAGCCTGTACGGGGGCCATGCTGCATCCGCCGCAGGCGCATTTCTGCTTTTCTCTTTCTTTTCTTTTTCCTGTTTTAAAGATATTTATGCAGTCTTTCCGAAATGTACGCCGGCGTATTCGGATAGTGCACGATGAAGTTGATGAAAGGATAACCACGTTTTTCCGCCTCTTCGCGGCTCCAGCGGTATTCTCTGTGCGAAGTCGTCGTCTTGCCGATGAGCATGATGAACAGTTTCGGATCTTCACCGCTGTACACACCGATGGAGTAATCCATGAACCTTCCGGTGCCTCCGATCGTGCGCGGGGAAACATTTTCACGGACAGTGTAAGCGGGGAATTCCGTCCGCAGGATGTCCAGGATCCGTTCCCGTGCCGTTTTCCCGTCTTCAACAGGAGTATACCAGTCTTTTTCCTTTCTCGTTTCTTCCGCTTCCTTCTCCCGGATCTCCTCACGGAATTCTCCGACCGCTTCCTTGATCTCCTTCGCATGCTCGCCGAGCGCGTCCTCCAGCGAATGCAGCATCGCGGAAGCCTTTTCCTTGCTTTCTTCCGACACGGCGGCTTTCAGCGCGTCCGCACCGGTCTTCAGCAGTTTATCAAACAGTCCCATTTCTCTTCTCCGTTATCAGTCGCTGTTGTTCTCCGGCCCTTCCGGGCAGTTCTGATGGTTTCAATTTATCATATTTCATGCACAAATCCAATACTGTCCGGAAAGCGAAA
>CAMKDB010000097.1 GCA_946411155.1 uncultured Faecalibacterium sp. | reverse complement strand
CGGACACAGCCCCTTAAAGATTCCGCATTCCAGTCCGCCGTGAGTAGCTTCCTCTCCCATTTCGATCCCGCGTTCCGCCAGAACATCCCGGAGGATCGTGCGCAGATCCGACTTGGACGAGAAGCCCCAACCCGGGATCCGGTTCTTGATCTCGATCTCCCATCCGAATCTTCCGGCAAGCACCTCCAGTTGATGGATCACTGTATCCGTATGGCTCTCCAGCGCGGAACGGATCAGATCCTCCACAACGACTTTTCTTTCCTCCGTCGTGAACACGCCGGGGTTGTGGGACGATACCGTCAGCCCGTCGATCACCATCGAGCGGTGCTGCATGCAGGCGGGCATCAGGAACACATAGTCCAGGAATCTGTCGCTGCAATCCTGTGTCATGCTGTATTCCGCATCTGCTTTCTTCAATTCCAGCGTGATCCCCGGATCGCTGAATTCCAGTTCTTTTTTCAGATCCGTTTCCGTGCTTCTCACCTTTTCAAGAAGTGTTTCGTACGGAGAAGACGACACGAACACCGCGTCCGCTTCTCTTGGGATCGCGTTGTATTTCATTCCTCCGTCAAAGGAAACCACACAGACATCCAACCCATCCCGGCGCATCTCTTCCAGAGCGCGGGCAGCAAGAAGGTTGGCGTTTCCGAGTTCCAGATGGATCATCGCGCCGGAATGGCCGCCTTTCAGCCCCCTGAGGGAGAGCGTATACGCAGGGCGGTCATTCTTTTGTGTTTCAAAAGGGAAAGACATGATCGCCGTTGCACCGCCGGCGGAACTGACATAAGTCGATTTTTCACCGCCTGCATCCAGATTGATATATCTGGTTCCGTGGACGTCCTCCGTTTTCAGATGGGACGCGCCGACGAGACCGATCTCCTCCATCGTCGTGAAGACACAGGAAAGCGCAGGATGTTCCAGCGCATCATCATCCAGGACTGCCAGCATATATGCCACGCCGAATCCGTCGTCCGCGCCGAGCGTCGTTCCTCTGGCCATGAGCCATCCGTCCTCAACATAGAGATCCAGAGGGTCCTTTTCAAAATCATGCTCAACGCCTTTGTTCTTTTCATTGACCATATCGGTATGAGCCTGAAGGAGAAGTGTTGGCGCTGATTCATAGCCGGGTGTGGCAGGCTTGTCGACGATCACGTTCCAGACTTCATCCCGCTTCCACGGAAGTCCGCGCTTCTCGGCGAAGGAGACGATGTAATCGCTCACCGCTTTCTCGTTGCCGGAGCCTCTCGGGATCCGGGAGATCTCGTTGAAATAGTAGCATTGTCTTTTGTTCAGATCGAATTCCATCATGTTTTTTCCTCCTTCTTTTCCTCAACCGTTACAGGGAGCCGGTCACTGATCAGGATCCCTGCCAGGAACGGAATCAGGTCTGCCACGGCTGCGACCAGTCCCCGAACGACTTTCAATCCCAATGGCAGATTGAAAAGCACCGATTCCACGATCGTCTTGATCCCGGCGATGCCGATCAGTACGGCGATCGCCGCCGTCAGGCATCTCAGAACTCTGCTTTTCTGTTTCGGAAGCAGCCACCCGCAGAACAAACCGATGAACAGCTGCCCCAATGCCCATCCCAGCGGGAACGTTCCGCTGTAGAGCAGATTGGAGATGATGCAGCCAAGCACACCGACCACGGAAGCCTGCCATCCGTAGATGCACAGAAATACGCCGAAAACCAGATAACCGAAATCCGTCCGGATCTGGTTGATCAGGGGGATCTTTACGGTATAGGAAAGCACTACATACAGCGCGATGCCCATTCCGAGTACTGTGAGTTTCCGCGTGCGCATTCCGGGACCTCCTTTTTTTCACTGTCCAAATTGTATCGGGTTTTGCCCCATTGCGCAACCGAACAAAAAAGTGCCCGGCAAGCGGGCACCTCTGTTTGGAAAGCCGTTTAATCCATATGGAACCGTTTTTTCAGCTCCAGCGCAAGATCTGCGCGGAAAGCGATCACGCCGAGGATGATCAGCGCGCACGACAGGCCTCCCAGCACCTTCACAGGCCAGCTCAGCCGAATCAGCCCAAGAAAGGATACTTCAGAAAAAACAAGAGAATACAGGAACAGCCAGATCATGGGCATTGCGTTCTGCCGCTGACGGTTGAAGTCGATCATATAAGCAGCAGATGTGAACAGCAGTCCGGAGAAACCAAGGATCGGGATAACGAAATGCGCCCATCCCGGTGCAAGGAAGTAGTCGATCAGTGCCAGAAGCACAGCGATAAAAAGAAGGGCTTTTACCGTCTGGGAGATAATGTTTCGCTCCACGATATCCGGGGAAAGGATCAGGCTCCAGAACGCATAGACCGACCACACCACGATGACAGCCCACCATTTGCCTCCTACAAAATAGTTGACGATGGGGCATGAAACACAGGCGATCAGCGAAAGCCATTCGAGAACGGTCCCTGCCCGCTCCAGGAATTTGGACTTTTCTGTCCTTGCAGGGTATGTCAGTTTAATTTGCATGCAGTTCACTCCCTTCGATCTCCAGCGGAATACCGGCTTCGGTGATCAGCCGCGACAGGCGTTCTTCAAAGGAAGGGTCCGCCGTATGTTTCGAAACGGACAGCACCGCTTTCTTTCCGAAAGTGACCATTGAACATGCAGCCCGGGCAACGGCTCCGCCTCCGAGGACAAAATCGAAATGGTCGATCAGCGCTTCCATCTCCGCGGGAACGCGGCACACGCCCAGATTGGAAAGTGTATTGGAGACGATTCCGTCTCCGAGGAAACCATAGATCGCTTCCGCGACCGGTTTTTTCAGAAAGACAGGAACAAAACGGAGCGAACGCACCAGAAGCACTGAGGCGTACATCATCTCGTCCATGCATTCCTTCGTGGACTTTGTCCGGATCTGTTCCATGATCACCGGGACCATCTCCTCCACCGTCGAGATCTCGTCCAGCTGCAGCGAAGCGCTGAAATACAGAGAGAAGTTCCGGATCGTCCGGGCATCGTAGTATTTTCTCAGATTGACAGGGACCTGGATCTGGACCGTTCCTTCCCGCTCTTCCGTGGCGAATTTGTTCGCCAGGAACATCAGGGCAAGAACATACGCCGTCACCGTCCCGCCCATTTCACGGCTCTTCTGCTTCAGGACATCGGCATCCATTACGAAATGCAGCACCTGGCAGGGATTTGTCTTGGAGCGCTTACCGGACATCTGAACGGCAAGTTTACCCATGAATCCGGAAGCATTCTCCTGTTTTTCCACACGGAGGAAAGCATTTTCCGTCTCGGATGGATCCGGGATCCCGTCCACATCCCAGACATCCCCTTCCCGTGGGATCTCATGCCCGAGCAGACGGAGATACTCTCCTGTCAGTGTTTTCAGGAAAGTCAGTCCGCCGGTTCCGTCACAAAGCACATGGAAATATTCCACACTGATCCGGTTGCCAAAATAGAGAACACGGAAAGACTGGGATCCGCTTGCAGAGATGGCGATCGGCTGGCAGGGTATGGAACGTTCGGGCTCCACGATGAACCGACGCTTGGTCGAATCCAGGTAGTACCAGAAAAAGCCCTGCTTCAGTGTCGTGGCAAAGACCGGAAAACGTTTGATCGTGAAAGTCAGTGCCATCTGCAGGATCTCCGGTACGACGTCCTCTTTCAGGTATACCGACATGCGGAAGATGGCCATCTTTCCCCTGGTCATGGAGAGAGGATAGATCTTGGCGGCATTGTCCAGCGGATACCATACGGTCGCCGGACGGGCGTAAAAGCCGCCCAGCCGCTCCGGCGACAGCAAAGAACGGATCCGGCTCTCTTCAAAACCGTGAGCGCGGTAGTATGTGATCGCGTGAGCGAAATCCGCTTCCAAAAATCTGGCCTGATCGATCGGGAGGCTCACATGCTTCCGGATCTCCGGCACAAGTTCCTGGAACAGCGCGTCCTGCCGTTCTTCTTCCGAGATCGGTCTTCTTTTCTTTGCCAACAGCATGTCCTCCTTCCTCACGGTTATCGATATTGTACATCATATTCCATAATTCGTCTTTGAACAATCTTCCCGAACCGAGCCGATCCGGAGATCTAAGCACGGTAAACGCGGACCTCTCCCGTTTTTTCGATCCCGACGATTTTACCGTTGTTATTTAAGGAAAATCGGAAAGCGATACTGACGCCGCCGATCGTAAAGGAACTGGTCGCGGGAGAAAAATAGGTATCCGCGATCGACTCCACGAACCACTGCAGATCTCCTTTGTCATCCCGGTAGAGTTCCCTTCCCAGTGCGCCGGGTACGGTATAAAAGTGCTTTGGCTGTCCTGTTCGTGCGTCGCAAACCAGGAGAAACGCTCTGTAGTTCTCCTGAACGAGCGGCGTCAGTTCTTCGTTGGAGATCTCCCATCTGCCGTTGCCGAAGACTTCATCCAGGACCAGGTCGATCTCTCTGTTATTGGATTTCATGCCTTTGGGATCCCGGGAGACCGGAACGAGATATCCGGAGCAATACAGTTCGTTTCCCTCACAGATCATATCTTTCAGATAAAAACGTTCTCCGTCTCCCGAGTATTGCTTGAATCCAAGCAGGAAACCGTCCGGACTTACCCATGCGACCTCCGCATACCTTTGCTGGATAAAGTTTCCGAACTGGACAAGATATCCCTTGGGAGCAACAGTCAGGTCCCAGAATCCGAAATTGCCGACGATCGTCTTTCTTGATCCGGTCTGAATTCCGTCTTCCGAGATATGGGAGATGCAGAAGATCTCCAAGCCGCCCCTGCTTACAGCAACGTACTCCTCTCCGTCTTCGGCGACCTGAAGGACCGATTCCGCCTTGATCCCGTTATCCAGCATGCGCCGCCACAGCAGTTTTCCGTCCCTATCCACTTTTGCCAGATACGCAACACTGGTTGACTCCCCGATCCACTCATCCCCGAAAACGACGACACCGTCACTGACAACAGTGAAGCCGTTCGGGAAGAAGCCCTCGATCTCCGATGCCCATGCTTCGGACCCGTCCTTATTGATGCGAACGAGTATGCCGTACGATTTGTTTCCTTTATCCACATAACGCAGCACATAGCCGGTTTCTGCAGCGCCCTGATTGGGGTCGTACCAGTGCGTTCCGGTATATCCCACCTGTTCCAGCAGAATACGGTCTTCATCGGAGAGCGCGGGTAGCCGGATCTCCGTACCGGAGAGATGGCTGACCGTCTCCTCTTCTTTTCTGTTCAGAACATCCTCCGCCGTACCTGCGCTGTGTACCCGGACATCCATGGAAAGCGATTCCTCCGTTACCGGGACAGAATACTTTCCGGATCCGCCGCCGGCAGTGATCCGGATCAGGAGCGCAATAACGGTGAGGACCGCAAGCAGTCCCGCTGCCGGCAACACCCATTTCAAAAAGCCGTCTTTTGATTTTGACGAAAGCCAAGCGGACAGTTCTTCCCGGACACTGTCGTCCGCATTGAATCGATAGTATGTCGGAGCGTTCTCAGATTTTTCGTCTTTCCATGAGACCTCGATGCCCGAACTGCCGCCATCCAGCACCTCAATCGAAGGGTCCATGACCTGTTTCCGGATCATATTTCCCTTTTTCAGGATCGACATCAGCTGTTCCCAGTCTTTTTCTTTCAGCCTGCGTTCCGAGTCCCGTACCGACGCTCCGGAATAATACAGTGTGTATTCATCTCCAAAATGAGACACCGTGATGTCCCAGTTATCTTCGGCAGCCATCCCGGAAGAGAACAGGGACACGGACCGTACCGTTTCCATCGGGATATCCGTCCCAAACTCCAGCACTTCCTTTTCCGGAAAAACATCTCTCGGATCGAACTTCTCGCTGACGCCTTCCGCTGCCTTTTCACCGTCAAGGGATCCTTCCACCCGGATTCTCATCAGGAACGGAAACCCTTCCTCCTGACAGATATAAGCGATGTAGTCATCCGCCTGAAAAAACGGGCTCGCAGAATGTTCTACGGTTTTGGGAGACTCGCTCCCGTCTTCAGATACTGCCAGAAGGATGACCCGGTAGTCCAGTCTTCCCTCATATCCCGCAGGTTCCTCCCAACGGACTCGGCATCTTCCGTAAGAACGATCGAGCTCTACGTTCAAATCGACCATTTCCCTATTCTCTCCATGAACGTTGAAGATCAGCACAAAAACACAGAAAGCGAGCATAACGGACAGAACCGGGATTCTTTTAATAATTCTCATTGTCGACTCCTCCCGGTCCCGTTCTTTCTAACCACTTATATTGTAGCATGTTTCGTTCTGCACGGAGCGAAGCGCGCATCCTGCTCCCGCCGTTTTTGACTTCACACTGCGTTCTGCTGTAGAATAACTGCACAAACGCTATGGAGAATCGTATGGAAAAGAAACAAAATCTGCTTCAGACTCTGAAATATGTGCTGATCGCCGCATCTGCCGGCATCATCCAGGCTGCTTCCTTCTCGCTGTTCGAGGAGGTACTTCACATGCCCTACTGGCCAAGCTATCTCATCGCGCTGGTACTCAGCGTGCTTTGGAACTTCACCTTCAACCGGAAATACACTTTCCACTCCACTTCGAACCTGCCGAAAGCGATGATGCTGGTCTTTCTCTTTTATCTCGTTTTCACACCTCTTTCCACATGGGCAGGCGATCTGCTGACGAAAGCGGGATGGAACGATTATCTTGTACTTGCAGTTACCATGATCGTCAATCTGGTCACAGAATTCCTTTATCAGAAACACATCGTATTCAAGGATTGAACCGGATATCTGTGACACAGGAACAACCGCGCAAACGATCCTTTTCCACCACTCAAAAGCTGAAAGGAGTCCCCGAGATGGAACAGATCAAGAAAATCACGCTGCTTCACTCAAACGATATGCATGGCGATTTCCTCCCTGAGATGAAAAACGGACTTGAGACCGGCGGGCTGAGCCGTCTCTCCGGCTACATCAATGAATGCCGCAAAAATGATCCCAACGTCGTGTACGCTATCGCCGGAGATATGTTCCGTGGTTCGATCATCGATTCCGAGTATATGGGATTGTCCACGATCGACCTTGTCAACCTGCTGAAACCGGATGTCGCTACGATCGGCAACCATGAGGTCGATTACGGCGTGGGACACCTGCTGTTCCTGGAAAAATGCGCCAAATTCCCCATCATCAACGCTGACCTGTACGTGACCCTCAACAATACCCGCCTGTTCCAGCCATACTTAAACATGGAGATCGACGGGATGCGGATCCTGTTCATCGGGATCCTGACGCA
>CAMKDB010000096.1 GCA_946411155.1 uncultured Faecalibacterium sp. | reverse complement strand
ACGTGGTTGTTTGTTTCGCGCGTCCCGCGCTCAACCCGACTAAAGTCTTAATAAATATAAAGAAACAGATCCCGCTGGGATCTGCTTCTTTTTTCAATACGGATTCTGCTTAACGGTAACCGGCAAGCATCCGGTTTGCTACCTGAGGCATACATACGGGATCAAAAACCGAAGTGGTATTCCCGCGCACCGCTTCGTCAGCAATCGCACCGTGGAACCAGACAGCAGCACATACCGCATGAAACAGATCCACAGAAGATACCGCACACATCGCCGTGATCATTCCTGTAAGAACATCCCCGCTTCCTGCCTGTGCCAGAGCCGCATTACCGGAATCATTGACACAACTCTCACCTTCTGGGGACAGGATAACGGAACGATGGCCCTTCACGACAAGCGTTACGTGATTTCTTTCAGCGTATTCTTTTCCCACTGCTTGAGGATCTTCTTTGACCGTCTTGAGGCTGACGCCTGTCAGAGCAGCCAGTTCGCCAAGGTGGGGCGTCAGAATCAGAGGACAGGACGCGATTCCGAGTAATGAAGGATCAGCCGCCACCAAACGCAGCGCTTCTGCGTCGAGCACGACCGGAACGCCCGCCTCTTCCAGTAATTGTCTGAGTAATTCACGCTTTCGGGGATGATTCGTAAGTCCGCATCCGATCCCGACTGCATCTACATGAGCGAGAACACCTGGCGGCAATTCGTCTCCGGGGTGATACACAGACACAATGTCCCGGGAAGCAAGAATCGGATAGATACTGTCCGGACAACAGACATGCACGTATGAAGCGCCAAGGCAGTGTGCCCCGATCTGTGCGAGGCTGCATGCTCCTGCCATACCGTACGAACCAGCAACCAGCAGAATCCTGCCGTTCTGCGTTTTATCCGACTCTTCCGCCCTTGGCGGAAATATCGATAAAAATGTTTGAAAGTCCATCTCGGCACAACTCCTGAATTAATCGTTTTTCCCTGTCTGATTCATACAGGTTTTAACTGTTCTCTGCTCCGAAGAGATGCTTTTGCTTCAAAAGAAGTCCCGCCAACAATTCTCCCAGCACATAACAGCCCACGATCTCGCCAATGAGGATGTGTAGCGCAAGCAGTGGCAGAGGCATGTCCATGCCGTATCCATACCGCAGGACCAAGGGGACGATAATCGTATTTGCAAGGACCGTTGGGATCGGAACAAACCAGCGATTGGAACGAAAACGATAACCCAAAGCCGCCCCGATAAACGTGGCGATACTCCCGAAGATCACATCGGGCAGAATGGCGCCACCGAGAAGATTTGCCAGAAAACAACCCAGGAAGAGTCCGGGAACTGCCGCCGGCGTAAACAGTGGCAAGATCGTGAGGGCTTCCGCTATCCTAATCTGGACTGCTCCAAATGAAATCGGAGCAAACACCACGGTAAGGACAACATAGATCGCAGCAATCATCGCGCTCATTGCAAGATACTGAGTGGTTATTTTTCTACGTTCCATTATTTCCCCATTATTCTCATTATTTCTTGACTGGATCGTATCAATCCATAATTGCGTTTATAAAACAGAAACCGTACACAGTTCTCCACGGAACATATACCCGATCTTCTCATAACAGGCATTAGATGCCACATAATCCGAATCAGTATAAAGCATCGGCAAATAGCCGGCATTTCTTACGATCCGGGTGACCTCATAGACAAGATTCTCAGCAAAATGCTTCCTGCGGTATTCCGGTCTGGTATACACGTGGTTGACCGATGCAAGCTCCCCGGCCGGGTTGAATTTACAACTTGCTACGGTTTCCCCATGTTTATTCTTCCAGAAATACATAGTCCCGGACTCGATGAACAACCGGGCATCCTCAAGATATGCCTCTCTGTTTTTCCGATCCGTGTTGATCTCATCCGCGAATTGTTCAATAATCTCCGCCAGTTCTGACTCGTCCTCGTTCGTGCATAAGTGTAGTACTCCGTCCACCCTGCTCTCCGGGCGAATCGGTGCCGGACAGTCATAAACCTTCATGTTCACGGATATTTCCAAGCGGAAACCATCTTTTTCCGCTCTTCTAATGAGATAGGACGCAAGTCCTTTCTTGACATTGAACCGCTGGCCACATCCAATCAAGCCGTTTTCTTTGATCACCATGAAAATCTGCTCCAAGAATTCCGGGAGCAAATCATCCGGCGTCCAGATCCAGACGGGATAGGGTGCGCCGGAATAGCAGATGATCATTTTCTCATGATCGGTAAGCAGGAGATCACAGTTCCCTCCCATGATCTGCCTGAGCACGAAGAACGTGTAACGGTCCGAATCCAGCAGCAGGTAATCTCTCTCATCAGCACGGTTGTCCATGTCCTCACTCCATTATTTCCAGAGGCAAAAACTACAATTCGAAAAAATCCAGATCATCCGGCACAAACAGGTTTCCGTGGAAAAATGCCTTCCCTTCTTCTGTATAACGAAGCTTCCTGTTGGTGAGATCGGTGTCTTCAGTATGATACAGTACCAGATTCTGCACATTCAGCTGTTCCGCGAGTTCACAGGCATCTCTCACCGTGGAATGATGCTTCTGATAAGGTCGGAAACGTTCCCTGTTCGCATAGAGACAGAACGCCTCGTGCAGAAGCCATTTGCTGTTCTGGGCATACTCTCTCTCACGCTCGCTGAACGGCTCGTCTCCGCAACAGGTCAGCTTTTCTCCGTTTCCGATCTCCATCATGAATCCAAACTGTTTTGCCTTGGTTGATCCGATATCGAAAAACGAGGTACGGTGCCCGATCACATCAAGACAGTCACCGTCACGGACTTCAATCAGATGCAGCCGGTCATCCAGAAATCCGGCTTCTTTTTCAAGCAACAGCTTCCCGACAAATTCCCTAATCAGAGAAAGCACCTCGTCGTGCCCATAGATACGCGCGTCCCCAACATATTTTCCGTTTCCCATTGCCGAGGTGATCATCCGGACTATCCAGATGATCCCCAGCAGATGATCGATATGCTTGTGAGTCACAAAGATATCATGGATCTCATTCGTGTCTATACCAGCTTCTTTCAGTTGCCGCAGGACCATATTGCCTCCCCCGCCGTCTACCAGAAAAAAGTTCTCTCCCTCATTGAGCACGAAGCAGGTATTGTAGCACGCAGTCACTCCGGCATTCCCCGTGCCCAGAAGCGTCAACTTCATTTCATCTCCTTGTCCGGCCGCCCTGAACGGCCAAGAACGATTATCCGCGCACGAAAGGCGCACAGTATTCCGCGTTGATTTCCCGTATCTCTTTGATTCCGTCGATGTAAGGCTGATAGAGTTCTTCCGTCCTGCCACCACCCCTGTTGTCGCACCCGGCACAAAACTCGCATTCCGCTCCGCAGTTCCCCCAAAGGAACTGACGGACGATCTGTTCCCGTTCTTCACGGGTTGTGTCTTTTATCAAGATCGACTTCATGGATTCACCCCTTGTGCTGACGGACTTCCCGAAACAGGATAAGCACAAAAACGATCACCATCCCGTATCTATGTCAAACTCAGCGACACCAATTCATTTTGATCATTTCAGAATCATTATCATCTTATCACAAAGGACAATAATCGTCCTGAATTATGAAACAGGAAAGACACTCCAAAAAAGACAGATTCAATCGCGTTTTCGGACGGAAGGTCTCCTTACAGGCACAAATCAACGAATTGCACCTTTCCGTAAAGACGAGTAAACTAATCGTATACTGGGATCTTGTTCATGACACTGGGATCTATGATTCCCCCTCCCTTCTATGATTCCACACTCAAAATAATATATTCCGGCAAAAAGGAAGGAGCTGTTCCGATGAAAAAACTGATCAGTGTGCTTTTGCTCGCCGTGCTATGTTTCAGCATGGGAACTCTCGGCGAAAGAGCAGACGTGTGCGCCGCAGGGAAGCAAGCGCACTCCTGGGGAACCAAATCATATGAGCGGTTTGGACAAAATGCAGTCCAAGCAGAGGCATCCATAACTGCGGGCGAAGATGAATACTACATCACGATTACTTCCTACGATTTTGAAGGCAATGAAGGTAAATACATCGAGATCCCGATGAAATCCACTTACCAGCTGAAATGGGAAACCAACGCCCCTTCCGACGCGGTATCCTTCAGCAGCGATTCTCCGGATACTGTCAGCGTAAACAGCAAAGGAAAAATCACAGCGAAGATGGTGGATTACTTTCCTTCTACCGTGTCTGCCAAGGTTCAGAAACCAGAAGGAGGCACCGCCGAGGATCTCCTCTTGGTTTTTACGGATTTTATCGATGTGTGTGATCCCAACGCCTTCTACTATGACCCCGTCTACTGGGCGCTGGATTATGGTATCACCAGTGGCTTCACGGATAACCACGGAAATCTTACCGGTTATTTCAAGCCCAAAACCACCTGTACACGCGGTCAGATCGCGACGTTCATGTACCGGTATTTCAGACAATACTTCACAGTTGACACCTCCGACATTCCGGATTTTTCCGATGTAAATAAGGACTCCTATTACTATGACGCCGTAAGATGGGCTGTCGCCGCCGGAATCACTACCGGATACACGGACAAAAGCGGAAACCCCACGGGAAAATTCGGCCCTGAAGATCCATGTACCCGCGCTCAGGTCGTAACATTCATTTACAGGATGCTTAGTGACGTATGGCCTGCAGACACTTCCGATGTTGCGGATTTCTCCGATGTGAAGAAGAACACCTATTACTACGATGCTGTAAGGTGGGCAGTCGCGCATGAAATCACTACCGGATATTTCGATTCCAGCGGCAATCCATCCGGAAAATTCGGTCCGAATGACAAGTGCACCCGCGGTCAGGTCGTCACCTTTCTCTACCGAACATGGTGATCCCGATTTTTCTGAGTATTCATTGTTTCTTGTTTTAAACAAAAACTCTGCGTTCCTTCCGGCACGCAGAGTTTTTCAATCTCAAAGAATTAATAGAAAGTCTCGATTTCACCACGGATATCATACATCTTCCTGAATTCATCCAGATCTTCCTGGCTAGTCAGGAGCATCACTTCCTGAAACTGCCCGGTGTGAATGTCACGCAGTCCGGCAACACGTTCTCCCGTGCAGATACTGGCACGAATCGCAGGCTTGTATTTCTCCGGGTCGTACGATCTCTTTTCTGCTTTCTTACGGAAAAACATCTCTATCTCCTTTTAGAAAGATGAATCTATAAAGAAACAAGCGACATCTGCTTTTTTTCATTAACTATTTCGTACCAGATAGTGTTCGCCAAGTCAACAGCAAAAACAAAACCAGACGCTGTTTCTGTCACCGTGCTGTCCTTTCTTTTCTTGCAATCCGTTTCTCTTCAAATCTTTTCAGCACGTCCCGCATATCTTCCTCGATCCGGGCAACACATTCTCCCTTCAATTCCTCCGGAAGGTCATAACAGGCTTCTGCCATGGAACAGGAGATGTCTGTCAGCGTATCGCAGTCGCCGCCGAGAGAAACCGCTGTGCGAAGTACATCTTCAAAATTTTCCCCTTCCAGAAATGCGGTAATCGCTTCCGGTACTGTTTTCTGACAGCTTTCAATATGATAATAATTCGGCCGGATCTCATCGCAGGTTCTGGAAAGATCATAGTGGAACTCCCTCGCCACATAACTGCGGATCTCTTCTTTTCCGATTCCGTTGCGAGCCAGCCAGATCACTGATGCGGTTGCTTCTGCTCCTTTGATACCCTTCGGGTGATTGTGCGTGACTTCTGCGGTCCACCGTGCAACTTCTCTTGTCTGTTCCAAAGTCTCATACAACCATCCGGCAGCGGAGACCCGCATGGCGGATCCGTTCCCGTAACTTCCGTATGGACTATCGTCATCCGAGAGCAGCCAGTCATAGAAGCGCACACCGTATCCGGCATTGATGTACCGCCTTCCCCACAGTTTCATTTTCCGGACCAGCAGTTCTTTCGTTTTCTTTTCCTCCGGAGAAGGTCCTGCTTCGAGCAGAGCATCCGCGACTGCCACGGTCATAACGGTATCATCCGTGTACATGGAACCTCTGCCGAAATAGTCAAATACCTTTGTCTTCGGTGAACGGTCAAACTCAAATCGGCTTCCGATAATATCTCCCAATATAGCTCCTACCATATTCTCACACCTCTTTTTTTAGTCATCGTTTTGTTGCTTCTGTCTTCATAATTCTGGCTTGAGAAGCACAATTGGTCGCCTGCCAAGCGACTTTTCTTTCCCAATCAAAGCCACTGTGATGCCTGGGTCCCGTACATGACGTGGACCGTCAAACATCACAATTGAATTCCTTAGATGGCACTCCTATTTATCTTCCGGGAAAAGCATGGGTTACTGTCTATAGAACAACAATACGGAAAAGTCCGCCGGCGCTCTGCCGACGGACTCTCTGTCACTTTTTGTCAGGTTATTGCTTGACGTTCATTTGATCATGCTGTAAGCGACCGCTCTGACGCGGAGATGATGGTACTCTTCCATATTCGGAACTGCCTGATGCATATAAGTGATGGAAAAGTTCTCCTCTGGCGAGATTTCAGTATAGGTGCCGAGGGCGCCAGTCCATCCGTAAGCGCCTGGCGTTCCGTTACTGTGGGCGATTGCTCTTCCCATGAGTGTCCTTACACCGAGGCCATATCCGTAACCATCAAGATAGAAGTTTCGGAACTCGCCAAGCTGGGTGTCGTTCAGCATGTTGTCGCGCATCAGATCCTGTGTCTGACGGCTGATGAGTTGCTCCCCGTTCGGCATGATGCCTTTGTTCGCGAGGGTTGAAGCGAATTTGGAATAATCGGAAACTGTGGAAATCAGCCCCGCACCGCCCGCTTCATAGACAGCATCGGGTTGGATGTTCTCTTCCATCATTGCTTCCGCTCTGGTCAGCGTCCCATCCTCGTTGCGGTGATATGGAACGACCAAGTGATCCGCCATGCCGTCTCTCAGTCTGTAAGCAGTGCTCTTCATTTCCAGCGGATCGAAGATGTTTTCCTGAAGGTACTCACTGACTTTCTTGCCAGAACAAACCTCAATGAGACCAGCGACCAGTTCGTGCCCAAAACCGTAGAGCCAGTGTGTTCCGGGCTCGAATGCGACAGGGACCGCGCTCATCGCTTTGATATCCTGTCTGAGCGTGTAGTACTTTCCGTACTTTTCCCGGAGTTCCTTGCGAACTTCAGCAACCATTCTATGCGTTTCGTCATTGCCGAAGTATCCGATACCCATCGCCATATTAAAAGCATGTTTGACCTGGATAGGGTTCTCTAACGGTCTGATCTCGAAATTACCGTTCGGATGGTATACGACCTTGTTGATATTCTTCCATTCCGGAAAGTACTCGTAGATTGGATCGTTCAGAAGGAACTTTCCTTCCTCGAAGAGTTTCATCGCCGCGGTGCAGATGACCACCTTAGTCATAGAATACTGCCGGTAAATCGTATCCGAGTCGATTGGTTTCTTTGTCTCCGCGTTTTCATATCCAAAATAGTTCTCGTAGATCCTTTCCCCATCCTTTGTCACGATACACCCGCAGCCTGCCGGTCCAGTCTTAACAAATCTGCTGAGGAGGGCGTCCATTTCCTTTTTCCCTGCCATTTTCC
>CAMKDB010000095.1 GCA_946411155.1 uncultured Faecalibacterium sp. | reverse complement strand
CGTCACGCACGATCAGGTCGAAGCAATGACGCTCGGCGACCGGATCGTTGTCATGAGAGATGGATTCATCCAGCAGGTCGGTACGCCCCAGGAAGTGTTCAACCATCCTGAGAACGTATTCGTGGCAGGATTTATCGGCACACCTCAGATCAACTTCTTCCACAATGTCCCGCTTACGATCAAGGACGGCGACTACTACATCACGATTCAGGATCACGACATCAAACTGGATGAAAAACATCAGACTGCACTCAAAGCAAAGAATCAGCCTGAGATCAACACCATCATCGGCGTCCGCCCTGTCCACATCGAGATGTCTGATGAGGGATATACCGGAAAGATCGAAGTATCCGAAATGATGGGCAGCGAGGTCCATCTCCACATCAACCTGAACGGAGACGATATCGTTGCGGTCATCCCTACAGCCAATCTGGATCTGAGCAAAGTGGCATTGGGCAAGGATTTTACTTTCACTTTCAATCCCAATCTGCTCCATTGCTTTGACGCAGAGACCGAACTGAATCTGATCTGATCTGTATCAACAACAAAAAGGCCCATAATTCTTATGGGCCTTTTTAAGAGGAGAATTATCATGTACCAAGAGAATTATTCCATACTGGAAAAACTGATTGCGGAGGATGGTGTCATCATCCCCGTTGCCCGTCACAGAAAACCCGACGGCCAGATGAACAGAGAACTCAACCTCAACACCTGGAACAGTGCTGTCTCGCTGTTCAAGACAACTCCGTTATGGCCGGAAGGAAAAACGCCGAATTTCGATGACAGGGATCCACTTCAGAAAGAACCGTCTTTCGTCTTTATCCCCGCACAGAACAACACGGACAAACAGGGGACAATCATCGTCTGCCCCGGCGGTGGTTTCTCCACCATGACAGGATGCGAAGGCTTCAACGTCGCGAAGTATTTTGTCGATCACGGATTCAACGCCGCGGTCCTGACGTACAGGCTCCAGCCGTACAGCCGCAGAGACGCTCTGGATGATATTCAGCGCGCGATCCGCCTGCTCCGCTATAGAAAAGACGAATTCAATGTTACGGAAAAAGTCGTATGCATGGGTTTCTCCGCAGGCGGGATGCTTTCCGGGAACGCTGCGACACGCTTTGATTATGGCAATCCGAATGCGGAAGACCCGATCGACAGGGAATCCTGCCGTCCGGACGGTGCCGTTCTCGGATACGGTGCTTTCGCCTTTGCAGGACTTCCCGGCGGTTTCTTCGTTGATCCGTTCTCCAATGTGATCCGGAATCCTTTCTTTGCAAGCAAAGAAGAACTGATCTACTATTCGCCTGAAGTCAGCATCAGCAGGGAAACTCCGCCATTCTTCATCTGGCAGACAAACAGCGATGACCCCCGGAATTCGTTTACACTGGGACAGGCACTGACCGCCATGGGCATCCCGTTTGAGATGCACCTGTTCCCTGAAGGTGTTCACGGACTGGCTCTTGCCGACGGGAAGAACGATCTGGGAATGGACCTTCCCCAGGTCCATCAATGGGCTGCTCTCTGCACGGGGTGGCTCAGGAAATTGATCTGATCCCTTCTTTTCAACCATCAAACCAATTACCTGATCGGAGAAAAAACATATGGCAACATCAACACTGAAACAGACAACCTATCTCGATAACGGCGATGTCCTCCATGAATTCCTCATGGACGGATATCAGGTCTATCTTCTCCAGCCAGCCAACGATATCCAGTCCAACCTGATCAACTACGGCTTCACCGGTCCGACCCTTACTGTCTTCCCGGACAGGAAACTGACAGCGCACAAACTCTCTCCCTTTGCGGAAGAATGCGGACTTCTCTCCGTATCCAGAAAATCCGGTACAGGCATCATCTTCGTCAATCCCAAAGAAGAGACCTGGACAGGCGCGCCTGCCGGAGCCTATGAGGCAGTGGCATCCAACCTGGCAATTGCCCAGTCCAACTTCCGGGACGGTCTTGCCGTCATGAAAGATGACACTATCCCGGATGTTGTCACATACAAGATCCTCGGGTCCTGCGTGCGTATGTATGTCTATGGTTTCGGATCCGGTGCGGACTATCTGGCAAAATACTGTCTGCGTCCCATTAAAGGAACGGCTGTGCTGGGCGATCTCGGTATGGCGGAACTCACTCCCGTCTGCTGCACACTCGTCCGGGGCACCGAACTCCCGCAGCCGGAAAAAAATGATATCCATGTGATCTCCGTATGTAACACGGATGAATACAATGAAACACTGAAGACCAGCTGCCTCGGCGTTGTCTGTGAGGATGAAGTGGACTTCCGGCGTGATTTCCGGGAAGTGACCGGCAACTACCGGCGCTGGATCGGGAGGATCATGCCCGCATACAATTACGAAGCCGAAGGCATCGTTGACAAAGCGGAATCCGTCATGCTTCCGATCTCCGATGACAATGAGAGTTTCCGCAGGCGGCTGCCTTTCATGCGGACCAAGACCCATAAAGTCGGTTACGTCACCTTCTATGACAAGGACCTTGATGTCAAAAACGGCAAGGTTCCGCTGATGCTGGTCTTCCACGGAGGCGGAGATTCCGCCTATGCCACCGCTTCTCTGGCGGAGTGGCCGGAGATCGGTCAGAAGGAAGGCTTCATCACCGTTGCGGTAGAGATGCACATGAACGTCGCAGCGGGAGAGATCCCCGCCCTGATCGACCACCTTGCCGAAGAGTATTCCATCGATACGGGAAAGATCTATGCGACCGGTTTTTCCATGGGCGGCGTCAAGAGCTGGGATCTGTTTGAGCAGTGCCCGGAGCGCTTTGCCGCTTTATTGCCTATGGATGCTATCGATTATGTCGGTCACAACTGCTTCGGAGGCATTACCCAAAACGTCAATGAAACGGAACTTGTTCCGCTGTTCTATATCGGCGGCGTGGATTCCTTCGGCGTAGAGCTTCCCTGCCATCATGACCGGGCTGTACAGCGCATTGCCTACCTGTCAAAAGTCAACCGTTTCCGCAGCGGATACTCCGTTTCCTTCGCAGAGAAAGAGAAATGGGAAGATCCGCTATACGGACAGAAAGGCGACCGTGTCGAAGTGCTCCATGATGAGATGTTCCCGGACAGCGTCTACACCGTCCACTATTTCCTGAGCGATGACGGGAAGTGCTATACCGCGCTGATGGGCGTAACGCACCACGCTCATGAGATCCGCCCGTTCACAAACCGTTTCGCTTGGAATTTCGTGAAGCAATTCCGCCGCACCGCTGACGGGATCGTCATCGAGTAACCAAAATCGGTTCACCTCATAACACATCAAAGAGAGCCCTTATCATCAGACAGACACCTGATGATAAGGGCTTTTTTATGCCGTTAACCGGATCACATCGCGCAGTCTAAAGCGTTCTCTCAAGGAACGCGACGGACTGGGACGGCCACGTTTCGACTCCGGGTATGGATCTCGGTTCCGACCGCATACTGTCACAATTCCCGTCTCCCAGACCGAATCCGTGATGCTGGCCGGAATAGATATGCAGTTCCGCGTCTACGCCTGCCTCCTTTAGTTCCATGTATCTTGCAACGGAGTCAGTGTCCGCATGATATTCATCCAGTGAACCGGTGACCATGAACGCCGGAGGAATATTACGGTTTTCGGTCCCGTGGATGCTTCCTCCTGTTCCATAGATGTACAGCGCAGCCTGAAGATCCGAATTCTCCCGGTCTGTATCGTCCGGCTGATAACTGCTGTCGAAACGGTCCGGAAGCAAAGTGCCGTAATGATCCATTACCGCTCCGTAGATCGTGTGTCCGCCACCGGAAAAACCGATTGCGGCGACCCTGTCTGTCCCGGCTATACCGAGACTTGCCGCATTCGCTCTCAGATACCGTACCGCACGCTGAAGGTCCAGATGCGCATTGACCGGATGATACGGCGTGATCCGGCGCTGGAGCACATAGGAGTTAAAGCCCTGTTCTCTGTAATATTCGGCGATATTGAACCCTTCGTAAGCATTGCACCGCATCACGTATCCTCCGCCGGCGATCACGATGATGTTCCCTTTCACGCTCTTCTGCTGTTCACACAAGTATGGGACCAGCAACGGACGGAATTCCGGATTGGTATATGTCATGCGGAATTCTCCGATCTCTCCGTAGGTCGGCATCTGTTTACCCCAGATTTCCCATGCCCTCCGGCCTCCTTCGGCTTCCTGAAGCAGTTCCCTCCGGTTTTTCAGTTCGGTCAGTTGAGTCCATACGGTATCCCCATCCCTCTCGAAACCGTAGAACTCGATCTCCAGCGTGATCAGTGTCACCAGGCTGTTGTACGGTTCGAATGACTCCGGGGTGAATCTGCAGGGGTCGAGAACATATTCGTTCGCCAGGCGGAATTCCTCCAGAAAACGTTCCATTCTTTTCTCATTCATTTCACGTTCCTCCGCATATGCAAAAATACTGTCAGTCCGGCTGCTGTCCGTCGTGCGCTTTCCAGGCGCATTCGGTGATCCTCATTCCGGTGAATACCGCGGTGAAACTGGATTCTTCCGGGCTGCAGGCGTAGATCCCAAAGCGGATCGCTCCCGCGCCTTCCCACATGTGGCAGACGCGCATCTGGGAATAATGCTCACCGTCGTAAGAGCACTCGATGCAGTAGTCGTCCTCTCTTCTGCTGAACCGGTACCACATGACCTTCGTCGTAGCGGGAATCGCCGTCGTTGCCCAATCCGAATAACCGTGATTGGTCACCACGGAGCCCAGATGCTGGAAGGTCTCGTTCTCATATTCCACGGAAGCTTTTAGCCAGTTCTCGGAGTCCAGATACATGACGATCCCGCACTGATCAAAGCGGTGATGGCTCTGCGTGAAATCCGTTTTCACGCAGAAAGAAAAAAAACTGTCTTCCGTTTCCATCTGAAGGACGGGTGCGTTGTCGTTTCTGAAATGATAATAGGTGCGCTGCCACAGATCCGTATGCGGTTCCGTCGTGATCTCGATCCTGTCCGGAAGGATCGAATATCTTTTCGGTTCCCGGATCCATTTCATTTGATCTGTCATAAAACTTCTCCTGCTTCTGGAATTCGTCATGAAAATCGCTTCTGTCCCTATTATAATGGATACATCTCGGACGGGCACAGGGACATCACCATATTACAATCGTTCCGCCGACGGAGGGGCATATGGCCAACAAATATTTTTCCTGGAGTTTTGACGATGGTCTGGAGCAGGATAAACGGATCATCCAGATCCTGAAAAAATACGGGATCGGCGCCACCTTTCATCTCAATTCCGGTTTGTTCGGAGTCAGAAGATACATCAGCAGGATCGGGAATCTGGGTATGCATGAGACTCCTGCCGATCAGTTCGAAGCAAGATCCTTTCACCTTCTTCCTGCTTCCCATCATTACCGCATCCCAAAGGAAGAACTGAAGGCAGTCTATGCCGGATTTGAGATCGCTTCCCACACAGTGGGGCATGTCAATCTGGCAAAATGCAGTGAAGAAGAACGTAAAAGACAAATCAAAGAAGACGTCGACGCCCTCTCATCCCTCTTCGAACAGGAAATCACGGGATTTTCCTATCCGTTCGGAGCAGGCGCGAAGCAAAGCCGGGATGCTCTGTCTCAGGCAGGGATCCGTTACGCGCGACTCGCGACTGCGACCGGTTCCTTCTCTTTCCCGGACGATCCGCTGAATATGCCGCTGACCTGCTGGCATATTTCACCCAAGACGTTCCAGACGCTGGATCAGTTCATCCGGGAAAAACCTCAGGAAGAAGACATGTTTTTCCTGATGTTCGCCCATGGGTATGAATTCGATTTCGGCACAAAAGAGAGCAACTGGGAAAAACTGGAAAAGATCTGTGAGACAGTGTCTTCACACGATGACATCATCTGCTGTTCCATCTCGGATGCTTTCCGCATGCACGAAAACAGGTGAATCACCTGTACATCATGCACGGGCAATCCTGACTGATCAGAAAAAGCAGCCGTAAGGCTGCTTTTTTATTTCTCTTTTATTTCTGTCAGTCGTCATAAAGGATGTCCATGTCCACAAAACCGTCGATACCGTCGATCTTTCCCGACCCGGAGACCTGCCACATCCGGTATGGTCCCTCGTAACTTGTCTGTCTGGTAAAATGCGCCAGCCAGATCGGGCGGGAATCTGTATGCTTCCAGACTGCCTGCAGATAATACTTGCTGCCGTACAGCATGCAGTCATAACCTCTGGACGTGACTTCCTCCTCAAAAACATCATACAGGTGATTCAGCCCCTGAAAACTGAGTCTGTAATCCTGAAAACGCGAGAAATTTTCCCAGTCAAACACGACCGGAAGCTCCAGCGCTTCACCTCCCAGTTCTTCAAACATCATTTCCGCGGAGGAACGGACATCCTCTTCATTGTTGTCGTAACTGAACAGATAGATCCCTACCGGCAGTCCCACGCGTTTTGCTCCGGCGAGGTTCTGCTCAAAGTATTTGTCCGGATAGAAAACGCCTTCTTCCGAATATCCGATGCGGATCATGACGAATTCACAGCCCGCATTTTTTACAGCGTTGAAATCGATATCCCCCTGCCATCTGGAAACGTCGATTCCATACCGGGTTCCCTCTCCGGCATGGTCCTGCAGGAAATCGGAGTAATAATAGTAGGTGTATTGCGGTTCCTCATTTGGGATCTCTTCTACGACCTGAACATTGAAAGTCCATTCCGTTTTGTTCCCGGACGCGTCTGTCAGTACGGCATGGATCGGATACTTTCCGGGTTCTGAGGCGTCCACGGTCCCTGTCATTTCCAGCTGAGGGGAGGAATCCGCGTTATCGCCGTAACTGATGATGCGCCTGAGGTCGAGCTCGTCCCCAACTTCGATGACGGTCCCGTCTCCGCTGCGGAATACGATCGGCGCTTCATGATCCCCGACAAAGATCTCATACTGCGCTTCGGAACGGTTGCCGGAGGCATCGGTCGCCGTCACATGCACAACATAGGTCCCCGGAAAAGCCGAATCAAGGTCCGTATCGAATACCAGTTCGCCCTCATCCGCAAAGACGTTCCCAAGCATGTCCTGCTCTTCATATGCCGCACCAGGGTCCAGAACGACCTTCTCGGAAAGGACCGTGATCTGCGGCGGCGTCGTGTCGACGACGCGGTAGTGAAGGTCGTACTCCCTGGTGAAAAGCCATCGCTTCACCGAGTAACGCATCTGAAACTCTCCGACCTCTCCGGCAGGGAGGGGATCCGCATTGGGAGTGACTGTTCCGTTTGTTTTTTTGATGAATGCTTCAGCGGGATACAGTCCGCCTTTTTCCAGTGTGAGGATTTCTTCCGTGTCCACGAATTCAATCTTCGGAAGAAGAAAAAAATTCCATATCAATGCCAGCCCGATCAGAAAGATCAGATTGAGCGTCAATGTCAGAAGGATCCGTTTCCTTTTATCCGTCATGATTGTTTCCTTTCCGCGGACTATCCGTTACGATATTATCATATGACGAAAAACAACGGAAGAAAAGCCGCGGGATGATTCCTGCCGTCTTTCCCCGCAGAAGTGTATTCTTGCCGTCGAAGATCTTTTTTCCCCGCATAGAAAAACCTGCAAAAAAAAGGATCAAATAAATATAATATACTGAGAGAGATGATATAGAAGGAGAGTCAACTACTCACGAATGACTTCGCGAGCTTGTGCCTGCCCGGTGGTAATAGA
>CAMKDB010000094.1 GCA_946411155.1 uncultured Faecalibacterium sp. | reverse complement strand
ATCATCGACCCGGACACCATGATGCCGGCAAGATATTTCGCTTCTGTAACGGTCGTGACGGAGAACAGCACGCTCGCGGACATGCTGTCCACGGCATTGTTCTGTATGTCTCTGGAAGAAGGCCGAGTTCTCCTGGAAGCAGCTGCTCCGGACGCGGCGGTGCTGTGGATCACGGAAACCGGCGAGCAGTACACGAACGCCCGTATGGATCAGATCCTGGCGGAAGGAGGTTCGCAGTGAGAAAAAAGATCGTTGCGGATATCCTTCTGATCTCAGTCGTCCTCTTTACGGCGTTTGCGGCGCAGTTCTTCTGGCAAGGCGGCGGGGAAGGAGTCTGGGTCGTAGCGGAGCAGGACGGAAGAGAGATCCTGCGGGTCCCGCTGGCACAGGACGGAGATTACCTGCTTTCCGATGAAGAATACGGACGGAACATGCTCAGGATCGAGAACGGTGCCGTAAGGGTGCTGGAAGCGGATTGCCCGCGGGAACTCTGCGTGAAGCAGGGAGAGATCCGTCATGCGGGACAATCTGTCGTATGCCTTCCGCATCATCTGGTCGTCCGCATCGAAGGCGCCGGGTCCGGCGTGGATCTGGTCAGCGGGTGAGGAGGCAGGGATGAGCACGAAGAAAACGACATATCTGGCCATGACGGTTGCTGTGGCAATGATGCTTTCGTATCTGGAGAGCGTGATCCCGTCTCCCGTTCCGGTACCGGGCGTCAAGCTGGGGCTGGCGAACGTCGCTGTGATCTTTGCACTGGAGAAATTCGGCAGAAAAGAGGCCTTTGCGGTCTCCCTTGTGAGGGTGTTTCTGCTGGCTCTGCTTTTCGGGTCTGCGGTCTCGATGCTCTACAGCATCGCGGGAGCGGTGCTGAGCCTCTTCGCGATGATCCTGCTCCGTAAAACGGACCGGTTTACCGTGACGGGCATCAGCGTGGGCGGAGCGGTCGCGCACAATCTGGGGCAGATCCTTGTGGCATGTGCGCTTCTGGGACCGCGTGCACTGGGATATTACCTGCCGCTTCTGCTGGTGAGCGGTGCGGTCAGCGGGATCGCTGTGGGCCTCGCTTCCGCTGCCGTCGTGAAGCGCGTACGCATTTCCGGCTTATAACAGCGGGAAAAGTTGAATCTTTTCTTCTAATAGAGTAAACTGTATTAGTTGTATTGCGCTTAGCCGCAAAATCAAACTATTGAGAGGAAACCATGGCAGAAGAAAAAAATACGAATCATGGCGCCGAAAAGAAAGGAAAGAAAGCCGGCAGACTGAACTGGATCGGCTATCTCGTCTTGGTTCTCGGCGTTTTCAGTGTTGTCGGTGCGCTGTTCTACACGGGCGTTTTTGACAGTCTGTTCAGCAAGCCGGAAACATTTTCATACTATACTTACGATGTTAACAATACGGAGACCCTGACGCGTTATCTGGAGCACAGTTCTCTGCGTCCCGGTGATACGCTGAATGCGACTTCGCCCATCACACTGGATGTTGACGAAGTGTTCGGCGGTTACAAGGAACTTCCGCTGGTCAACTGGACCGGCTCCGATGTCACGTTCCGCAACGGAACGCTGGTCTTCCTGGGCGGTGTGCCGAAAGAAGCCGATATGACGCCGGTACGGTTCTCCGGGACAAAAGTGCTTATCGACGCGCCATCCACAGATCTTACGATGCCCAACCTTCCGGGTGATGACAAGCAGATCAACGTGGCGACGCTGAACGGTTCCGAACATCTGGTGGAGCTGGATCTGAAGGCGCCGGGAACGATCTTCACCGTTCCCGTCACTCTGAAGAACGAGACCTCCGGCGGGCTCACCGGCGTACCGGTGCAGCTGTCCGGGGCGAACTACATCTTCGTCGACGGCGATCAGGTCACAGTGGACCTGGAAGCAGGCGCTTCCACGACTCTTGACCTGAAGGTCATCGCGACGCAGGGCGGCCGTGCGAAGATCACGGCCTGTGCCTACGATGAGGCCGGCAAGCAGCTGGTCAGCGGCGGCAGCGACTATCAGGTGATCTCCGGAGCAGGCTATTTCGCCGGCGAGCCTCACACTGAGACCGGTGCGAGCGGCGGCGGCAAACGCGGGTCCGTTTCCGACATCATCACAAAAGCCTACAACAGCGGTTTGAGCTGGGTCGGCTATGCGGAACTGGAAGTGGACAACGAGGAAGTGACTGAGGGCGAGGTGGACAGCCTGACCCATTCTCACGGCGATTTCCTCTTTATTACCGGTAAACAGACCGGCGAAGGATTCGGAACGCACCACCTCCTGGCCTATAATACGACGGCTCATCCGAGATCCGACTACGGCGAGTGGGTCGACGATCACGGTTTCTGGGTCCTTCAGGACGCGGTGCAGGAGTACATCGATGACGGAGGAATCGTCATCCTCCCGGACTTCTTCCGGATCGGACAGCTGACAGACTGTATCGCGAAATGCCGTTCCCTGCGTGACGAGACCGCACTGGAAGTCCTCTACGGCCATCTGGAACTGGATTCCATGGAATACAAGGTCGTAATGAACGTCTGGAACAACATCAACGTCCGCGGCTATCAGAAACTCTACGCGCTTGGAAGTTCCTATTATGTCGATCCTTCTGAGACCATCGGTCTGGCATATACGAAAGGTTATATGACGGATCTGTCCGAAGAAGCCTTCTACGAGATGCTCAAGAGCGGAAACTATTTCGTGTCCAACGGCCCTGAAGTTTACTTCACACTGGGCAGCACGGTACAGGGCAGCGAGCTCAACGTTTCCGCTGGAGACAAGGCGCTGCTGAAAATCTCCGCTTTCGACGATGTGCCGCTGAAGAGCGTCACGGTCCTGCGCTACATCATCACCGGCAATATGGACAACGAGATCAAGGAAGAGGTCTACACGAAAGACCTGACCGGTCAGAACATCACTTCCTGGCAGGATTCCGTTCTTCTGGATATGAACGGCGAGCAGGATTGCTTCTACAGAGTGGAAGTCCGCTCCGAAAAATCCATCAGCGGTGCGGAAGAAGGACGTGCCTTCTCCAACCCGATCTGGACCTATGTTTCCGATAAATCCGGAAACGCGCTCTTCCATGAGATCACTGTTGCTGAAAATGTTGAACTGCATCAGTCCAGTGACGGAACGTATTATGTCGTCGGCAGCAAACTGAACAGCGAATCCGTTCAGGTTACTGCAGGAGAAGAAGCGATGGTCCTTGTGGACTATCACAAGGTCACGGGCAGCAATTTCGCAAGTTACTATACCGTGAGAATCATTGCTCCGGACGGAACGGTCCATATCGAAAAGATCTACGCGATCGACACCTATCAACCCAAGAAAAAATAAAGATCATCGCAGCCGGGAGTACGATATGTCTCCCGGCTGTACTGTGTTTTGTGGGTGAAACAAAAAAGTGTTTCCGAAAACACGTGAAAAGCGCTTGACTTGATCAAAAAGCAGATATATAATAATCAGGCTAAATGCAGAGGACATGCGTCGTTAGCTCAGCTGGATAGAGCGTCTGGCTACGGACCAGAAGGTCAGGGATTCGAATTCTCTACGGCGCACCAGAGAAGTACTTGATCTCATTGGAGACCAGGTACTTTTTTGTATCCGGGAAGAAGAAAAGCAAGTACTGACAGTCATCCGGCTGATACAGAGTAAACAAATGAGAGCACTGATAATCATAATCACCGCATTTTTTGCTGGGCTGATCCAGGGCGTCGCCGGTTTCGGGAGCGGTCCCATTCAGATGATGACATATCCGGTCTTCTGGCCGCTGTCTGTTGCGGCGGCCATTTCTGTCTGCGTCTCCGTTCCGCTGAATCTGAATATGCTTGTCACATATTTCAGGAAAATCGAGTGGAAGAAGGTGCTGCTTCCTGCTGTACCGTATATCGCGATCTGCTCGGCGGCGATCCGTATCTCCAAATCGTTCGATCAGGCTGTCATGAAGAAGGTATTCGGTGGATTTCTGATCCTTCTGGCGGCATACTACCTTTTCTTCGACAGAAAGAAGAAGACCGGATTCAGCATCGTCAGGACGATCGTCTATATCGCGGTCTCAGCGGTCTGCGACGCGCTGTTCGGCATCGGAGGGCCCCTGATGGTGCTCTATTTCCTCAATGTCACAGAATCAAAAGAAGAATATCTGGGTACAACGGCGGCGTTCTTTTTCCTGAATGGCATATACAATACGGCACTGCGCCTCATCGGCGGGATACTTGCCGTACAGCAGATACCTTTTATCCTGCTCGGAATTGCCGCCATTCTTGCCGGTGTTGCGGTATCACACAGGCTGGTGGACAGGATGGACAGCACCCTGCTCAGAAAGATTACCTATGTCATGATCGGACTGACGGGCATCTTCAATCTGTTTTTCTGACGGTTGCAGGGTGTGGATCCTGTGAGAAAGGCGTCCGTGAGCCTTCCGGATTCCGATGGGAACCGGAAGGCTTCTCTTATGTCCGGAGAGAAAATGTTTTTTCTGCCCTCCCGTTTTGTCCTGTCTGTTTACGGAACAGGAGCGGATGGAGTAGAATAGAATTGAAATAATATGGGATTCACCCTGACAGATAAAAGGAGAGAAGTGTATGGCAAGCAGGTATGAAACAGATTTCAGCAAAATGGGAATGGCTACACGGGCAATCAAACTCGGAGACGGACCGGATCCCGTTACCCGTGCATTGAACACACCGATCTATGAGACATCGACTTTCGGTTATGAGACAGCGGAACAGTACGATGAGATGCTGGCGCGCGGCGCAACGTGGGAACCGGATCTGTACATCTACAGCCGTACGACGAACCCCACCACTGCTGTGCTGGAAAAGAAAGTGATGTCGATGGAAGGTGCGGAAGACGCCGTGATCACCGCATGCGGCATGGCGGCCATCAGCAATGCGCTGCTTGCGAATCTGCAGGCGGGCGATCATGTCATCTGCTCCGATGACACGTTTATGTGCACTTCCAGTATGTTCGCCGATATCCTGCCCCATCTGGGCATTGAGACGGACCGTGTGGAGATCCTGGATGAGTCGAACATCGAGAAAGCAATCAAGCCCAACACCAAAGTCATCTATCTGGAAGCGCTCTCCAACCCGCAGCTGAAACTGGCGAACCTACCCAAGATCGCGGAGATCGCCCATGCCCACGGGTGCAAGTTTATCGTGGATAACACCTTCCTGTCACCGGTCGTCATGCGTCCTCTGGAGTGGGGTGCGGATATCGTCGTCCATTCCGGAACGAAATACTATGTCGGACACGGCGACTCTCTGTGCGGCGTCGTCGCCGGCAGCAGGGAAGATATGAACCGCGTACGTTACATTTTCGATAACCTCGGTTCCCACATCAGCCCCTTCAGCTCATGGCTCACGCTCCGCAGTATCCGTACGCTCCCGCTCCGTGTCGAGCGTCAGTGCCAGAACGCCATGACGCTGGCGAAATGGTTCGAGACCCGTCCGGAAGTCGATTTCGTCACATATCCCGGATTGGAAAGCCATGCGCAGCACGAACTGGCGACCAAGCTCTTTACCCCCGGCCTTTACGGCGGCATGCTCTGTGTCCACCTCAAGGGCGGATATGAGGAAATGTGCAAATTTGCGGATGCGACCCGGATCCCGCCGGTCGCGACCAGCCTCGGCGATGTCGCTACGCTGATGTTCCCCAAGTCCGCGTACAATAACCTTCTCCGCTTCTCCATCGGTTGTGAGGATGTGAAAGACCTGATCGCCGACTTCGAACAGGCATTTGAAGCGCTCAAATAAACTTCGGTAACGAATCAGCTAACCGGCCGGTGCGATACTCCGCACCGGCCGGTTTTTTTGTCGCGTTACTGCATGACCGGGGCAGGTATGGCACGCGGTGCAGTTTTTCCCTGTCTGTTGTATACTGAAAAAAAGTGTTCAGTGCCCGTTCAGGCAAAGGAGGAACGTGATGAGATACGGATTTATCGGGTTGGGCAATATGGGCGGTGCGATCCTGAAAGGTATGATCGCTTGCGGTGGATATACGGCGGATCAGATCAGCGGATTCGACAGCGACGGAGAAAAAGCCGGAAAGCTGGCGGAAGAAACGGGTATTGTTCTGGAAGGGTCCTGCCGGGATACGGTCGAAAAATGCGATGTGGTCCTGTTTGCGGTGAAACCGCAGCAGCTTCCCGCTGTCCTGAAAGATCTTTCTGTTTTGCCCGGACTGAAGGATAAGCTGTTCCTATCCATTGCGGCAGGATTCCCCATTGAAAAGATCCGGTTCCTGCTGAGCGAACTGGACGCGCCGGTCATCCGCGCCATGCCGAATCTGAACGCCGCGGTGGGAGAGGCCATCACGGCACTGTGTCAGGACAGTCCGGTATCCAAGGAACAGATGGAGATCGCCGAAAAAGTCTTTTCCTCTGTCGGGGAGGTCGTATATCTTCCCGAAAAGCAGCTCGGAGCGTTTTCTGCAGTTGCGGGAGCTTCTCCCGCGTTCACCTTCATGTACGCGGACGCTCTTGCAATGGCGGGAGTCCGCGCCGGGATTCCGAGAGCTTTATCGATGAGGATCGCGCTGCAGGCGATCAAGGGAAGCTGCGTCAATGCATCCGCATCCGGCGAACATCCGGATCTGCTGCGTGACAGAGTATGTTCCCCCGGCGGAACGACGATCGAGGGCGTGAACGTGCTGGAACAGAACGGATTTAAAGGCATGGTTATGGAGGCAGTTCAGGCGGTGATCGAAAAAGACGACCGTCTGTCCGGTGTCTGAGCGGTCGGCTCCTGGCATATTGGAACCGGAACGGAAAGACCGCAGAACAATTGGAATTGTGCTGAACGCGAAAAAAACGTAAAATAGTGATACAGGTGCAGCTGCGTGTGTGCCGGTTGCGCCGGAAAAACGGAGTCCAGAGATCTGCCTGACTCCGGATCTAAGGAGTTTTTCCTATGAAACAGATTGCCGCCCTGGTATTGACCATCGCACTGCTCTTCTCACTGTCATCATGCGGACAGCAACCGGAACCGGAAATCATCCACGATTTCCGTAATGTCGATTGGGGTATGAGTCAGTCAAAGGTCCTTGCTGCGGAAGGAACAGACTATCTGTACGCGGATGATACGCTGATGTATTTCTCCGGGGAACAGCTGGATCAGCCGGTGGAGCTGTATTATGAGTTCAAAGATGACAAGGTGTTCAGTGCGGAATGCAAATATGTGATCCAGGAGGGAATGATCCTTTCCGACTGCATCGCAGACTATCTGGAACTCCGTGAGAAACTGATCGAACTGTACGGGGAACCGCACGAGAGTGACTATCATGTCTGGGCTTCTGAGGAGGCACGCGCCGAGTATGACGGAGACAAGGAACAGATCCCGATCTATTATCAGGCGCTGACTTACTACAACAGCTGGGATACGGAGACATGCTTCATGGAGCTGAGCCTCGATTACACCAATCTCCAGATCAATCTCATCCTCAGGGCGTCTCAGATCGTCACAGAGGAAGAAACGACAGAATAAGACAAAACGCCGGACCGAAAGGTCCGGCGTCATTCTTTTTATACGGTTTCACATCCGGATCACAGGAAGATCCTGAAGATTTTCCCGGGAAAACAGCTCATATGCATGAACGTACGGGGCGATCGCGCCAAAATGGCGGTGCGGCGCTCCTGTTTTAGTCTTAAATACATTTGCACGGATCACCGGCGTCCCGGAAAGCGTCCCAATA
>CAMKDB010000093.1 GCA_946411155.1 uncultured Faecalibacterium sp. | reverse complement strand
GTCGGGGATTTGAACATGACCGTGTCGCTGATGATGGCGGCGGCCATCAGACCTGCCAGTTTGGGGCTCGGCATCAGGCCGTGTTCCTGATACATCGTGGCGACGATCGTTGTGGTGGAACCGACCGGCTCATTGCGCATGAAGCAGGGATAACCGGTCTGGACGTCGCCGAGCCGGTGATGGTCGATGATTCCCACGAGTTCCGCCTGCTCCAGACCCGGGACAGTCTGTCCCATCTCGTTATGGTCCACCAGAACGACGCGCTTCCGGTTGGGACGCAGCAGGTGATACCGGCTCAGTGTACCAACCACGAGATCGTTTTCATCCAGGATGGGGTAACTGCGGTAGCGGCTCTGGATCACGGCGTCACGCACATCGTCCAGATAATCGTTCAGATGGAAAGAGACGATATTGTCTGAATCGGCGATTCGGCTGACCGGGATCGACTGGAACAGCATGCGGACCGCGCGGTAGGCGTCGCAGGGCGTCGCGATCAGGCAGGTCGGGGATGAGATACCGCGATAGCTCTCCGGCAGATCGCTCTGACAAAGGATGACGCAGTTCACTTCCATCTCCAGCGCTTTTTTCAGCACATCTTCCTGATCGCCGCAAACGACGATGGTTTCTTTTTTCACGCCGAGCAGCGGTTCTCCTGCGGTGGGCATGGCAACGACGACTTCTCCGGAAAGATTTTCGAAGACGTCCTCATCATTGTTGATGACACGTCCTTCCAGGGCTGCGAGCAGATTGAATACGGGAACGTCCTTTACGTAGGGTTCCTTGATGGAATCCATATCGTTCTCCGCAATGCTGCTGTTGGTGATCATGCCGAACAGCGTGCCGTCCTCGTTGGTGACGGGAGCGGAATGGGTACCCTTGACGCTCTGCAGGACTTCCCATGCATGGCTGACGGGCACATCCTTGCTCAGAAGAGGTGGCTGATCGTAGTCCAGATCCTTGACCTGGGTGCGGACATTGGAAATGCGCAGGGGGGAATCGAATCCGAACCGTTCCAGCAGGAACGCCGTCTCGTCATTGACATGTCCGAGCCGGGCAGGCACATAGCCGTTGTCTCCCAGTGCGTTGCACAGGTTTGCGTAAGCCATGGCGGAGACGATGGAGTCGGTATCGGGGTTGCGGTGACCACATACAAAAGTCGTGTTCATGGTTCCTCCTGTTTGAAAAAATGCCGGAATGGAATATTCCGGCAGAATAATACAAATTGTTATACTTCGGCCGATTTCGTCGTTTCGTCGATACGGCTCTTTTTTTCTGTGGCGCGGTTGGCGATGACGGTCTCTCCGGGACCAACGGAGTGAGTGAGCCACACGTTGCCGCCGACGACACAGCCGTCACCGATGGTGGTGGTGCCGCCCAGAATGGTGGCGCCGGCGTAGATGATGACGTCGTTGCCGATGTTCGGATGGCGTTTGATCCCTTTGACAAGAGAGCCGTCTTCTCCGACCTCGAAGCTCTTCGCGCCGAGCGTGACGTGCTGATACAGTTTGACGTGCTCGCCGATGATCGTGGTCTCGCCGATGACGACGCCGGTTCCGTGGTCGATGAAGAACCGTCTGCCGATGGTCGCGCCGGGATGGATATCGATCCCGGTCTCACGATGGGCGTATTCCGTCATCATACGCGGAATGAGCGGGACATTCAGAAGATAGAACTCGTGAGCGATCCTGTAGATCGTGATGGCGGTGAAAGCGGGATAGGTCAGGGCGACCTCGTCTGTGCTCTTGGCGGCGGGGTCTCCTTCGTAAGCAGCCTGGACGTCGGTCAGAAGGACTTCCTTGATATCCGGGAGTTTCTGCAGGATCTGCATACAGATGTCTTCCGCTTCTTCTTCGGTCTCCGTCACAAAGGAGAGTGCGGCAAGGAGATAGCGCGCGACGGCGGCTGTTCCTTCCCGCTCAGAGGAGGAGAGGGGATCAAGCCTGTAATATCTCGGGAAAAGTGCGGAAAACAGGGCGTGGATCAGATTCTCCACCTGATCACGCAGACCGGTGTAATGTTTTCCTTCCCAGCGGTCCAATGCGGAGAGCCGCTCCTGGATCCATGACAGTTTCGAAGTATCCATCTGCTAATATCCGGAAAGGGACCGGATCATCCTTTCTGATAAGGTCAGTCATAACAGAACCGGGGAGCCCCGGGGGCCTTCCCTGATGATCTGTTCTCTCTCATTATAGGTTCGAAAGGGGAAAACGGCAACAGCGGTCACGCTGATGGCGGAAGATGCCGCTCAGGTACCGGGCAGGCGGTCCGATTCGATCAGTTCCCGCCATTGCGCAAGGATCTGTTCGATGCCGAAATCCCTTGCCCGGATCAGGGCCAGGGCGCCGTAGCGAAGGCGCAGCGGCAGGTCCTCCGCCAGCCGGCACATGGCATCCGCCAGATACTGTTCCTGCGGTTCCAGAGGTTCCGTGGCCTTCCGTTCACCGGAACATTCCGGCAGAAGGATGCCGTAGGGAGCGTCCTCCGGTTTAGTTGCCTTGATACCGAACGGTGTGTCCGGAGCGAGGATCTCTCTGGGGCCGGACATGCAGTCCGACGCGATCACCGGAAGTCCCATGGCCATGGCTTCCACCAGAGAATTGGGGAAACCTTCATTGAAGGAGGGAAGGATGAAAACGTCACTGCGGGCAAGATACTGGTAGGGATTCACGCAGAAACCGACCAGAAATACATTCTTTTCAAGACCGGATTCCCGGATAATGGTCTGCAGAAGACCGGATGTGTCTTCGGTACCTGCGCCGGGACGCCCGAGTATGAGCAGTACAGCGCCGGGATGCCGGTCGACTACCGCGCGGAAAGCGCGGACCAGATGCCAGTGTCCTTTCTTCAGAACCAGCCTGCCGACCGAAATGAAAACCGTCTCCGCGTTGTCCAGAACGGAAAGCAGTTCCGGGTCCTGGAACGGTTCCTGTGACTTCACCCGGATCCCGTCCGGGTCGACCCAGTTGTAGATGGCGGAACCGCGGGAAGGATCGGCGCCGAAGTCCTCGGAGAGGCATGCGCCGGTCTCTTTGGAGACCGATACGATCCAGTCCGCTTTCCGGCATGCGTCTCCGATCAGCAGTTTTCCCATCGGGTCCAGCGCATCGGACGGTGCAAAGGGGCCGCGCAGACAGCTGCGGATCGAAATGATGGTGCGGTCCTTGCCCTTTGAGAGCGCGTTGAGGAAGTTGACGCCGTTGAGGAAACTGATGGAACAGTCGATCCGCAGTTCTTTTTTCAGCTTTTTCAGGCGGGCGATCGCCGGCCGGTTCCGGTGGTAAAGCTTTTCCCGGTAATACAGATCCGGATCGGATTCTTTGACATACGCCTGAAAATGCTCCCTGTTTCTTTTCAGCTGATGTTTGACGGCTTTCCGAACTGCGCGGAAAGCCCGGAACGGAAAGGACCGGTTGAGCCATTTCGGAATGGTGATCAAGGGCTCCGGCTGATGCTTTTCCGGAAGATCGAACAGTTCGATTTTCCGGATACGGTCCGAGATGGGATATTGTTCGGCACGGGTCTCTCTGACTGTAGTCACGAGATAGACGTTGTGTTCCTCTGCAAGACGGGAGGAAAGCGCTGCAAGCACTTTCTCCGCACCGCCGCCGGACAGCCGGGGGAGGAGAAACATGATGTTCTTTTGGAAGCCCACTGCCGGAGCGGCCTGATCCGTGTGAGCCATGCCGATCCGGGCGCCGCCGGAAGAGGGATCCGGATCCACAGGTTCCAGAAGTCCGTGCATGTCGATGGAGCCGTCGGGATACCGTGAAGGCTCGACAGACAGATCCGTCGAACGGAACAGGGAAGAGAAACGGTCCTCCTCCATCCGGTTGATCAGATCTTCGTCCATTGAACTCCATTTTTTCGGAAGCCATGGAGAGCAGGAATCGTTCCCGCCTACCTCGATATTACCGGTATGGGGCGGCAGCAGACCGATACAGTCCCATAAAGGACGCAGATCGGTCCTGGAGGTGAAGAGAGAGTACTCGGAGACGGCGTAAACGGATCCGTTATGCCAGGACGTGCAGCGTTCCAGCCGGAGCGTTGGATTGTAGTTGGAAGAGAAGCCTGCGAAACGGTTTGAATAGGCGATGCAGTCCTTGACATGATGGAATACGGACTGATTCTCGCCTCCCAGTTTGAAACCGGTGCCGCTTTTGCCGGGGGAAACCGTTCCGTCCGGAAGATAACCGTTGCAATAGGCAATGCATCGTTCGATCCGGACCGGACCGATGGGGCCGAGCGCGCTCTTCGAATAGAGATCGAAGCCGTCGTCGATGTTGTGGTGGGCGATGCAGCCGATGAATCGGTTGCCGTTTCCGATGGATAACTTGGCGCCGAAACCGTCCGCATTGGCATGCGCGGTGTCGCAGTTGGCGTAGGAATCGCAGTTGAGGACGGTATTGTCCGCGGGCCAGTGTTCCCGTTCTGTCCCGGGGTAGGAACAGATCAGGAAGCCGGAGTCCCCGTTTCCGTATGCCGTACAGCGCTCGGCGTTGTTGCCGCTGCCGCAGATGAACAGTCCGACAGAAGGACTGTTTCGGAAAATGAGCCCGGAAAGGCGGTATCCGTTTCCCCTCAGGATGAACAGAGGAAGCTCCCTTTCCAGATGCGAACCGTCCAGAATGACGTCCCCGTCGCCGGCAGGTGCGATCAGGATCTCATCTGCCTCGGTGCAAACGGCATCTGCCCGATAGGAGATGGCGGGGGAATAGACCCCTTCCTTCAGAAGGATACAGGTGCCAGGTGCAGCGTTGTCCAGTGCGGACTGCAGGTCCACGGGTGACGTCCCGGAACCGTCGCCTCCGGAGGAAGCATCCGGCGCCGCATAGATGATCTCTTTGTTCCGGAGCGCGGTGACCGGCGTCTTTTCAAAAGAGACTGCGTCCCGGAGAAGAGGATAATCCGGGGTCCCCGGGCGGATCTCATCTGCGGGAACGGGACTCAGGACGCCTTTTGTTATGGAAAGAGACAGATCCGAAAAACGGACCGCGATGCTGCCGGATACCGCGAAGCCCGCCATGATCCCGTCCGGGTCCTGGACAGTGAGCAGATCGCTGCCGTTCAGAGAGAAGCGCTCTTCGGTATCCGAAACACGGATGGAACCTTCAAATCCACTGTCGGTCTTGGCGATCGTCAGCAGATAATGTTCTCCTTCGGTGAGCGCATCGGGGAAGACCGGATCCGTAGAATGACGGGAAGTGTCGAGCATTCTGCCCGGCCCGAATTCAACGGCGTCAGGGACATGGTATCCTGCCACGATCCGCATTCCCGCGTCGACACGGCGGGGATTGTCGGAACGGAATCGCCCGACCATGACCTGATTTCTGTAGCGGCTGCTGATCCTGCCGGAAACAGCGGTATCCAGCGCTGCAAGACCGAAGCCCGACTGCCAGCCGGATTTCTCTCCGGATGCTTCCAGCAGATCGACGGTTGCCCGGAGCGTAAAGTTCTCAGTGTGCGGATCGATCCGGGTGCCGAAGAAAAGAAAACTGTCTTCCGAATCGCCCAGTTTTCCGCCGTCGGACCGGAGCGTCAGCGAAGCGGGAGGGGAACAGGAAAGACAGTGTACGGTATTTCTGGGAAGGTCAAAAGGCTGACCGTCAATGGCAGCCTCGCCCTGTGTGTTTCCGATTGTTGTAAGAATCCATTCCATAAACGAAAGATTGACGGGATCGTCCGGACGTTATTCAAAGAAGGAGCATCCGGATATGGTTGCTGTGCGGAATCCGGACGACAGGTCCGGCGATGATGTTATGCTCTGTCAAATGAGTGCTTTTTTATCATTTTTACATATCATGTTTGCGGACGCAATGGGAAACGCCTGCCAATGTTCTGGCATCCTGCCCGGGAATCTTGGATTTTCATCCGCAGTGCAATAGAATGAAGACAGAGAATACGGAGCGGTTTTGCCGGAAGGAGGCAGCGGTGAAGCGATCGACATGGAAGGCACTGTGCTGCGCACTGATCTGCGCACTGTTGCTCGGTGCCTGCGGCACAGCGCCGGAGATAACGGAACAGCATCCGGAAGGGATCTGGAAGATCCACTTCAGTTATGAGAAGGGCTACGGAGACCAGGTCGAACTGGATGTCTGGGTCGAGAATATCTCAGACGAGGGAGCGGATGCCTCCGTGATGAAGCGTGTCGGGCCGATGAACTATACCGGCCATACGTTGGAAGGGGAGATCCGGCTCTCCGGTGAGGAAACGAAGCAGCTGATGGAGATCGTCAGCCGCTACGATCTGGACGCGTGGGCAGCTCTCCCTACGGGGTCCGTCAGTTCCGGATTGAACAGGACGTTCACGGTGTTCCGCGGCGATGAGATGGTCTATGTTGCGTGGAACGCCCGTTTTCCGAAGACGCTCCCCCCGGAGGAGGATATCTTTTACGCGGAAGTATTCAATTTCTTCAACGGCATCATTGCGGGGGAGTCCGGATGGGAAGAGGTCCTGTCCGAAGATCTGGACGATCCCAGAGACAACCCGGCGTACGGGGAACGCACAGTGACCCAGTTCGGCAAGAAAGTGCATCTGGTGCCCGGGACCGGCACCTATCATGAGGACGGGACAGGTGCGCTGATCGATTACGGTGATCTGCACTGGTGGCAGGAGGAAGGATTTACCGGGACCTGGGTGATGGCAGAAGAACAGCCCGAGTATCCCGGCACGAAAGACGCGGAGCTGACAGTGCTCGCGGACGGTTCCGTGACACTGAAAGCGGACGGCAACGTCTGGCAGGGAACGCTTGGGAATAACCGGTATTACAAGGACTCCATCACGGTATTGCTGGACGATGAGGACGGCGGAAGAGCATTCACGATCTGGCCGGTAGAATGGGACAGTTACGAACGTCTCCGCCTCTATTCGTATCCGGGACCGGTGCCGGAAGTGCAGTTTTATCCCGTGGACGTGGATCTGATCCGGCAGGATCAGGACGAATAAAGGAGAACAAAAATGAAAAGCATCCGGGACATCTATAAGATCGGCAGAGGCCCGTCCAGTTCCCACACGATGGGGCCGGTCCGGGCGGCGGAACTGATGCAGGAGCGCTATCCGCAGGCGGATGCGTTCCGGGTGACCCTGTACGGCAGCCTTGCCAAGACGGGGAAGGGGCACGGCACCGACCGCGCGCTGAAAAAGAGTTTCCGGCCGCGTCCGTGCGAAGTCCTGTTCGACCGGGACACGCAGGAACTTGCCCACGAGAACACGCTGGAACTGACCGCACTGAAAGACGGAGCGGAGATCGGATTCCTGCGGGTCCTCTCTGTCGGCGGCGGCGATATCGTGGTGGAGGGGCAGCCGGTCGCCCACCGTTCCGAGATCTATCAGGAGAATTCTTTCGATGCGATACGCGCCGTCTGTGTTGAGAACGGTTGGTCATTGCCGGATTACATCTACGCGCATGAACCGGATCTGAACGAACATCTTCAGGAAGTCTGGTATGTCATGCAGGAAGCTGCCAGACGGGGTATCGGCAAGACGGGCATTCTTCCTGGCGGCCTGAAAGTGGAACGGCGCGCACACGCCCTGTACACCGGCGTCTACGACAGGGAAGATGAAGCAACGCACGAGAACCGTCTTGTCTGCGCCTATGCCTTTGCGGTAAGTGAGATGAATGCCGCCAACGGCATGATCGTCACAGCGCCGACATGCGGCGCATGCGGCGTCGTTCCTGCGGTGCTCATCTATTCCAAGGAAAAGTACGGGTATACGGATGAAGAGATCTATCGCGCGCTGGCGGTCGGCGGTCTCATCGGGAATCTGGTGAAACGCAATGCATCCA
>CAMKDB010000092.1 GCA_946411155.1 uncultured Faecalibacterium sp. | reverse complement strand
CTGCACTTCCCGGATGTCTGCGACCTTGCCATCAACAACCATGTTCCAGTGGGTGATGCAACTGTCACTGTCTGCGACGACGGGACCAAAGCCGGTCCGGTCTCCAGTATCGCGACACTTGCCATCTGTGACGCCATCGAACTGGCTGCCTGCCAGAGTCTGAGGGAACGCGGGATCGATCCGGAAGTGTTCCGCAGCGGCAACTGCGAGGGCTCGGACGAATACAATGCCCGCCTGATTGACAGATTCCAGGGACGGATCCGCAGCCTATGATCCGTGAATTGCTGCTGTTTTTCCTGTTCATGAGTATTGCCGCGTTCTTCGCCATGAAACGAGATAAGGAAGCGGCAAAGATCGCCGGTGCGCAGCGGATCCCGGAGCGGATGCTGCTTCTGCTCTCTCTTTTCGGCGGAGCAGCGGGAGCCCTGATCGCCATGAAGCGTTATCGCCACAAAACACTGCACAACCGTTTTCGTTACGGAATCCCCGCCATGCTCGCGCTGCACGTCCTTCTGCTCGGCTGGCTGATCCTGAAGGATGTACTGCCGCTGTTTTCCGTAGAATAACCTATATAAATACACGCTGTCCTGAACGAATACAGGATAGCGTGCTTTATTATCTGATTACTATTCCATCTTGTTCCAGATGCTCTCCATCTCCGTGACTGTCAGCTCCCGTACCTCCATCTCACCGTCCGAAGTCAGGGACAGTCCGTCCGCAGCATCATCCGGATAGATATTGAAAGTGTACGACACCAACCCGTCGAAAAGGAAGATCTCCGCAGCACTGTCATCCAGCAGCAACCGGATCTTCAGTTCTTTCCCGTCATACAGCGGTGCGGGATAGCATTTTCCGCGCATCAGTACCGGCTCCGGAGACATGAAATAACTGTTGTCCATGGAGATCATGAGATGCCGCCAGCGGGGTGAAGCAGACGCGGTGTAGTCCAGAAACACCTGTCTGTTCTCCAGATCGAAGACCAGGTCCGTATACTGCTTTTCGTCGCAGCGGAAGCGCAGACGGACTTTCGACGCGTTCTCCGAAGGAACGACCAACGCAGTAAGATCCAGATATTTCCCGTGAACATCCTTCAGCGGGTCTTCTCCCGCAGGAACACTGCCGGAGCAGTTGAACAGTTCTCTGCCGTGTACGCAGTCCAGTTCCTGCACGGGATGCTGGACCAGGCGGTGCGTGCCGTCCGGCATTTTCCGAAGCGTGAATGTTCTGGCAACCGTCATATTGTTGCGCCAGGGGTCTGTCGGTGCGCGGGAACCGTCCCGCATCCAGGCGATAGCGGCGGTGCGGTCATCCGGCATATTGTTGAATGTGAGCGTCGCCTGACATCCGTCGGACCAGTCCGACGTATACGGTCCTTCCTCGCGAAGAAAGCGCTTTCCGTCAAAGGAACCGATATAATATTTGAAACCTGCCAGATTCAGGACCCATTTCCGTTCCTGTGTTCCCTCCACCGGCACAGTGAAGAGATCCGGAAATTCCTCGTAGATGAGGGATTCGGATTCCAGCGTCCAGTGAATGAGATCCGCAGACGAATAGACACGGTAGAAACCGCCGCCCAGAAACATGACCCATCTTCCGGTCCCCTCGTGCCAGAATACCTTGGGATCCCGGAAATCATACGCGTCCGGAACATCCGGCGCAGTAAGCACCGGGTTTCCACCGTATTTTGTCCAGGTCCTTCCGCAGTCTTTGCTGTAAGCGATGCACTGGTATTCAACGGGCGTATTGCCTTCGCGGGCAATATGCCCCGTGTAAACAGCAACCATTCCTTCCCCGCCGTCAAAAAGACCGGAAGTATCCTTCTCATCGATGACCACCGTGCCGGAGAAGATCATCCCGTCCTCATCCGGATACAGCGCTGCGGGCAGATTCTCCCAGTGCACCAGATCCCGGCTGACAGCGTGTCCCCAGTGCATGGGACCCCAGTTCAGGTTATGCGGATAGAACTGATAGAACAGGTGGTATTCTCCCCGGTACCAGACAACACCGTTGGGGTCGTTGAGCCATCCCTTCGGTGCACTGAAATGATATCTTGGCCGGTACGTTTCCCTATAGAGCATGTCAGTCCCTCCTCATTCCAGGTTTGCATGCGTATCCCAGAGGCTCTTCACATCCAGTCCTTTTTCCCGGATGATCATCGCCGCAACAGTATCCCCGTACAGGAACAGACACTGCTCGAACAGGGATGTCATCGGCTGTCCGGACTGGATCTCATCCGGCAGTCCGAGCTTGGTCGCCGTGGGAATACGGACCTGCAGGTCCGCCATCCGCGCGACAGTGCCTTCTGGATTCGAACCGATATGTACGATCTTTCCTCCCAGTTCTTTTGCTTTCCAGGCGATGGCAACCGGCACGATGGATTCACCGCTTCCGGACCCGACTACCAGCAAGTCTTCCCTGCCCATCGCCGGTTCATTGATGTCTCCCACCACATGGGTCTCGATACCCAGGTGTGCGAATCGCTTCGCCATTGCCTGAAGCGCGAGCATAACCCGGCCGACGCCGATAAAGAATACCCTTCTTGCACCGAGCAGCATATCGATGAATGCGCCGGTCTGCTCAGGATCCACCCGGGAAAGCATATCGCCGACTTCCGTGAGGATCAGGTCTTTCGCCTCCCGGTATTCTTTTTCTCTTGTCTCCATTTCTATTCCCCCAGATAAAGAGCTTTCGCTCTGCGGAAATTATCGGTGTAATCTTTGCTTGAGAACAGGCTTCTGCTGCCGCCCACCATCACAGTCGCACCGAGACTCTTCAGTCTCGGGATATCATCAAAAGTGACACGGCCGTCGATAACGATATCTCTGCCTGTTCTTCGCGCATCCAACAGTTCCCTTGCATTCCGGATCTTATCGTCCAGATCTGTCCTCGCCGCTTCGCCGGCAAATCCGGCGTATCCAGGATTGATCCGCATCAGCAGAATGAAATCCGCGTCGTCCAGCAAGCCGCCTACCGATTCCATCGGCGTGTCGGGGCTGAACGCCAGTCCGGGGGAGATCCCCGCCTCCCGGATCCTGGCAAGCATGCCCGCAGGATCCGCTTCGCCTTCCACCTGGAAGCAGATACGCGCGGCTTTCATCCGGATGCACTGATCGATGAACCAGGCGTTGTTCCTGGACATGATGTGAACGTCAAAAGGCAGTTCCGTCCGTTCGGACAGCTGCAGAAAAGTGTCGATCCCTACCGGTAGACTCGGCGCAAATGCGCCGTCCAGCACATCGATGTGCAATGCAGTCGCTCCGGCTTGTTCCCATGAGCGGATCTCCGTCCCGAGGTTGCACAGATCGCAGCAGATCACGGAAGGTTCCAAAGAAAACACAGGCAGTCCCATTTCCAGATCCTTTCTCCTATTTCTAAGTTTATTATATCGTAACAGCAAGAGATTGCCACCGATTCGTATACGCATGCAAGACACGGATTTTCCATTCCTTTTCCGGACAAAAGGTGGTAGGATAAAGGCAGAAGCAGGAAACGATGAGACCGTCGGAGGGATGACCTCCCGCTCATTTTTCTTTTTCCCAAATTGGTATTGTTAAATAATACCAATTTCCGGAAGCGGAGGTGTTTATGAGTGATTCCACACGGACACTGAAAGTGTTTCAGCAGGGTTTTAACTACTCTCAGGATGGAAGGGGCAACCGTCTTGTTCTCCATCTGCAGGGCTGCAACATGCATTGTCCCTGGTGTTCGAATCCGGAAGGTATGCCCACCCGCGGCGCTCTGATGACAGAAAAGGAGTGGCTGACTGAAAGCAGTTGTCCGAAAGGCGCTGTACGGAACGGTCTTCTGGACAGGTCTCTGTGTGAAAACTGTGCGGACATTCCCTGCACCGGTCTGCGCCAGAAAGGGATCCGTCTTTCCTGCAAGGACTATCCTGTGGAAGAACTTGCAGACCGCTGCGCAAGATCCGCACCGATGTTTTTTGACGGCGGAGGCGTAACGCTTACCGGCGGCGAGATCTCGCTTCAGTTCGACGCCGTCAGGGAACTTCTGATTCTTCTGGGTGAACGTGGGATCCACCGCGCCATCGAGACCAACGGCAGCCATCCACACCTCGGTGAACTGATTCCTCTGGTAGATCAGTGGATCATGGACATCAAACACTACGACGATGAGACTCACCGGAAATGGACCGGCGTTTCCAACCGGCAGGTGCTGGAGAATCTTGCCATTGTCGCCGCGCGGCACAGGGATGTGCTTCTGCGGATTCCACTGATTCCCGGCTTCAACAGCGCGCCGGAGGATGCGGAAGGTTTTGCTAAGGTACTGGAACCGCATATCAGGGGAAAAATGATCCCTGTGGAGCTGCTCTCCTACCATGAATTCGGCAAGATCAAGTGGGCACAGTGCGGAAAGCCGTATACGATGCCCCCAGAGAAAATCTCCCCGGAGACAGTAGCGCATTTTGAACGAGTACTGAACGGACACGGAATCACGTGTATCCATACCTGAACAGAAAGGATGTAAAAATGAAGATCGAGCAATTGTATACGCCTCAGGAGATCACCGACCTCGCGAAGGCGAGGTTCAAGGAAGAACGTGCTCTGAACCATCTGGAAGGATGGTTCCTTGCCCGCGAGATCGCCATGGGCTGTGACGAGGCTTTCCGGGATGACCCGGACTGCATCCGTATCGGCAAGACTCTGGTCGAGGTCATGAAACATATCCCACTGACCCTCGGAGACTATCATCTTTTTGCCGGGACACAGGACGACGCATTTGCCCGCTCCTATGCTCTGATCAATCCCTCTTTCGAGGTGAAATCCTTTGAAGGTTACTGCGATCCCGTTGCTGTGTTCTCCGACATCGATCCCTACGGAGACATCACTGCGGAACGGATCTCGCATGTCAAGGAATACTATTCCAGAAACGATTTCGCCAAAGCCCTGATGAACGCATATGATCCTGCCGAACCTTTCACGGAGGAGGTCATCTTCTTCATGGAGCAGGTAACGGGACACGTGGTTCCCAACGTGAAAGAGTATCTGGAAAAAGGCGCGCTCGGAGTCCGGGCAGAGATCGAAACCCGAAAGGATGCGGAGACGGATACGGAGAAACGCACCTACTATGAGGCCATGATGCTGAGCATCGACGCCCTGCTCGTGCTCGCCGGGCGGTACCGGGAGATGGCGCTGGAAAAAGCGGCGAACAGCACCGGCAAGATGAAGGAGCGGTTCGAACTGATGGCGGCGACGCTGGAGAAGGTGCCTGCGCATGGAGCCGACAATCTTTTCGACGCGATCCAGACCTTTATCCTGGTCTGGCAGAACATGACCGTGGAGCAGACGCCAAACCCCTTCGCCATGTCCGTGGGCAATGCGGACCGGATCTTCGAACCCTACCGTGCGAAAGAAGACACTGACCGCGCAATGACCGCCGCGCTGCTCAAGCATCTTTTGGTTTTCTTCAATGTTGCAGACCGCAGCTGGGCGATCTCCCAGAACCTGATTATCGGGGGCAGGGATCTGGCGGGAAACGACCTGACCAATCCCACTTCCTACGCGCTGTTCGACGCTTATTATGATATGAACCTGCCCCAGCCGATCCTTTCGGTGAAACTGCATCAGAATACTCCGGACGAACTGTACCGGGAGATGGGCAGATTCTTCTTTACCCCCGGCGTCCTGACCCCATCGCTGTTCAATGATGACGCTGTCTTCGAGGTCCTCCGCACACACGGGATCGCGGAAGAGGATCTGCCGCAGTATTCCGTGGCCGGCTGTCAGGAACCGCTCATCATGGGCAAGGACAACGGAAACACCACCAACACCTGGCTGAACCTTCCCAAGGTTTTGGAACTGGTTCTTCAGAACGGCAGATCCGAGATCTCCGGCAAACAGCTGGGAAAGACTTGGAAGGAACTGGGATATGACAGCAGTCTGGATGTGCTGAAAAATATCCGTGAGATATACTGGAAAGAACTGGACCGCTATGCGGATGAAATGGCCAAAGCCGGCAATGCCGCATCTGTGGCACTGAGCCTCTATCAGGTCCCCTTCCTCTCGACCATGATGGGCGGGATCGAGAGCGGCACTGACATGCGTGACGCCCGCAGGCAGGGCACACAGTACAACGGCAGTGGATGCCTGATCCACGGCAGCAGTGTCCTTGCAGACTCTTTCATCGCTATCGACACACTTCTCGAAGAACGGCCGGAAGATGCAGACCGGATGCTGGAAGCGCTGCGCACTGACTTTGAACAGGATGAAGAGATGCGTCAGTATCTGCTTTCCTGTGACAAGTTCGGCAACAATATCGAACGGGTTGACCGGGAAGCGGCGGAAGTCGTCCGCCGCGCCGCTGAAATCGTACGCTCCAAAAAGAATTACCTCGGCAATCCTTTCCGGCCGGACTTCTCCACCCCCTCCACTCACCTGATGTACGGCTACTGGGTCGGGGCGACGCCGGATGGAAGGAAAGCCCGCACCATGCTCAACTACGGCGTAGACCCGCTGTTCGGTGATGCCTCCGGAGGATTGGGCATGCGTATGCTTTCCAATAGGAACCTCCCGTTCTATGCCATGTGCGGCGGATGCGCCTCCCACTTTGGCATCGATCCCAACTATTTCAGGGGAAAGACCATGGAAGAGAAAGGGCTGGAATTCCGCACCAAGATCTTTGATCCGCTCTTTTTCAACGAGAGCGACAAAGATATGGTTTCCCCCTTCTATCTCTATGTCAATGTCACTACCCCGGAGATGCTTCGAAAAGTGCTGGCGGATCCGGAGAAATACGCGCCGAGCGGCGTTTATATCGTCCGTATCCATGGCACCTTCGTCAACTTCCTGGATTTGTCTCCTGAGATTCAGGAGGATATCATCACCCGACTTGATCCCGCCTCGACTTCACTGAGTTAAAACACATGCTTGAACTGGAACACACGAACAAGCCCCTTTATCTGTCCATCCGTGACCGGATCTGCCGTCAGATCTTCGACGGCATTTATCCTGACGGAACGCCCATTCCCTCCGAGCGCATGCTGGCGGAGGAATTCAATGTCAGCCGGGTCACAGTAAGAAAAGCATTAGATCTGCTTGAACAGGAACGCATCATCTCCAGAGTGCAGGGAAGCGGCACACGTGTCTCCCTGTACCTCGGGCCGCGTCCGGGTGACCTGGAGATCGTCACTGTTGTTGCTCCCGCTCAGAACCAGTTCTTTGCCAGAGTGATCGACGCGATCCAGACCTGTGCAGACACCAGAGATTCCCTGTTACTTTTCCAGCAAAAGCCGAAAGACATCCCGCTGGAGAAATGCCTCTTCCGGATCTACCGGAAGGGACTGCGCAATCTGATCCTGTGGAAAGAAGATCTCTCCGTTGCGCCTGAAGCGCTTCTGAAGCTGAAAGGGCTCGGTATGCGCATCGTGCTCTTTGACGAGACGTCCGCCGACAGTGTGCTTGATACGGTCTGCCTGGACAATGCAGGAGCCGTTCAGATGCTGGCGGACCGGCTTGCTCCGGATCCCGCTTCCTGTGCTTTCGTGACCTGGGATAAACCTGAGATCGGCAGCCTGCGGGCAAGAGAAGCCAAATTTCTGTCTCTATTCCCGGAAGGCAGCGTTATCCGGATCCCCTACCGTTATCACAACCTCGAACAAGCAATTCCCGATGAGATCCTTCAGCAGGTCATCCAGAAGCTCAAGAACACATCCTGTGTCCTGTATGCCGTAGGCGAACTGGGCATCGTCTGTGAGAGCGCTTCCAGACGGGCGGGGATTATCCATAAAGCCGGCATGATCGGCATGATGCAGGGTGCCAGAGAACTGGAGATCCAGATAGTGGAACAGGATTTCAACGCCATGGCGGAACAGATCTGCCGGTGTCTCGAGGAACAGAACCGGATCGACAGCGGATGGCGGCCAAGGCACTACTCTGTTCCGGGCATCCTTCTCTGAAACTGCAGTATACCGGGATATGATATAGAAAA
>CAMKDB010000091.1 GCA_946411155.1 uncultured Faecalibacterium sp. | reverse complement strand
TTTTTTCCACTTTTTGTAGATCTCCAGCCGTTCTTTGTCTGTGATTTTCGACATTCTAAAACCCCCATTATTCTGTCCAAATAATGGGGGTCAGTACAAAAACAGCATTCGAAAGGGTCTTTTCAATTACAGAATTATCAGAGTTTAACTCCATCTTGCGTACAGCGTGATGTCCTCAGCAAACAGCAGCGCCCCATCCAGAATGGGCACATCATTGGCATCCACCCATCCGTCGAAGTTATATCCTTCTCTTGTCGGAGGTGACGGAAGTTTCAGAACTTCTCCGTCCTCCAGCTCGATTGGGGCAACATAAGACCCGCCTCTGGAATCAAAGGAAACCGTAAACACCTTCTGCCAGACCGCATAGAGTTTGATGTCTTCCGGGGCAAGATATGCGCCGTCAAGGATCGGTACACCATTGACATCCTCCCAGTGACCGAAACGAAATCCGTTTTTGGTAGGTGCCGCGGGAAGTTCCAATGCCTGGCCGTCTCTGAGTTTGATCGGCTCAACGTCCGTTCCGCCTCTGGAATCAAAGGAAACGATGAAGACGTCCTCTTCCCATACCGCATAAAGGGTAATATCTTCTGCGGCAAGCAGAGCGCCGTCCAGGATCGGTTTCTGGTTCTTATCTTCCCAATGGACGAAGCGGTATCCGTCTTTTATAGGATCCGCCGGCAGTTTGAGTTTATCTCCGTCATGAAGCTGGATCGCGGTAACAAAGGAGCCGCCTTTGGAATCGAACACGACCATATAAGTCGTCTGTTTCCAGACAGCCGTCAGCGTGATGTCCTGGGCAGTCAGCAAAGCGCCGTCCTCGATCGGTACGCCGTTTTGATCCACCCAGTGAACGAACTCGTAATCCGTTCTCGTCGGCGGCGCAGGAGTATGAAACACATCCCCTTCCCGGAGGCTCATGCTCGGCACGTTCGTGCCGCCGTCCGAATCAAAGGTGATGCGGAACATGTGCTCAGCCCATACGGCATACAGCGTGATGTCTCCGCTCTCCAAGACCGTTCCCTCGGGGATCACTTTCCCGGCGGCATCTGCCCACCCGTTAAGCGTAAAGCCTTTCCTAATCGGCTCTTTTGCCGGACCGGGATATACAAGCGGGTCCCCGGTCCTGAGCGTCATCGTACTGTCCGGTGTCCCTCCGTTGGCGTCAAAAGTCACGACATACGGGATGCCTTCCCACTCCGCCATCAGGACAACATCTTCTTCGGCTGAAAACGGAGAGGAAACGATCTTGTCATGAAGCGACCATCCCAAAAACTGATAGCCTTCCCTCTCCGGTTCAGGTAATTTGACAGATGCCCCGGGACGGACAGACAGATTCCGCAGTTCTTCTCCGCCGTTCGAATTGAGATAGACCGTGACCCGTTTGCTTCCGGGTCCCAGAAGCTGATACCATCCGAAGACCAGCAGGATCAGAAGCAAAACGCCTCCGCATACCGGCAATACCCCCCTGGGCAGTTTCTTCCAGGGACCGGGAACGGACAGTTTCTTCTTTTCCGGCTGTTCCTTTTCTTCTTTCGGAGCGATAAATATCACTTTTTCTTCCATCGGTCAATTCCTTATCTCAGAAGAACAGCAGCCCTGTTCAACCGCGGCTGCTGTCCGATTATCATGTCTGGTCAAATGTCCCAGCTCTTTCCAGAGCAGGTCTCATCGCCTTGTTGAGGATCACAGCGACGACCACCGCGATCACGCCGTTCGCGAGAGAAGTCACGCCTTTCGTAACCATCGTCGCTAAAACGGCTTCCATCTCATAACCGTATATCAGCCTGTTCTGCACAAAGGTCTTCAGAATATATAGCACGACATATGTGAGGGAACCGGCTCCGCCGGCAACGATGTTCCGCCACAATACCTGGTCCTTGTTGCTTTCTGCCAGTTTTCCGGCGACCCATCCCATCGCGAATTTCATCAGGAAGGTCAGCCAGCAGGTCGGCAGGTATCTCGGGTCCATCATGTCATACAGTCCCGAACCGAGCCCGGCGGCAAGTCCGCCGGATACAGGGCCAAACAGCAGTCCCGCAAGAATACCCATCACGTTTCCAAGGTGGAGCATAGTGTTGGATAAAGGAGTGGGAATATCGATGTGCAAATAGGTAAAACAGAATACCAATGCGGCCATCAGTGCAGTCAATACGAGTTTTTTAGTGGAGAATACGCTTCTTTTTTCCATCATCAAGCTCCTTTCTGTGGCATTCGGATCTCCAGTCGCGAATCAGTCCATACTGATTCCCCAATCCTTCAGTACATACTGAAGTTTATCGCGGAACGCCGATCCCTTGAAATCGATCGCGCCGTAATAACGGTGATAAGCGTGCAGCTCCTTGGAAGGGAACTGCGCCGCCACAAGATCTTTCAAAGGCTGAAAGATCTGTTTTTCCTGAAATTTATTTCTGAACAGGAATGCAACAGGCGTTTCGCCGCTGCACAGGATCCATACCATATTGCTTTGAGGCGGGATCCATCCGCGCTGCACCAGGACCTCCATGACTGCCCCGCCGGTAAATTCGTCCGGGACCGAGATCTCCGTAGCATGCACATTCTGTTCATCATACCGTGATGTGACCTCACGGTCGAATGTAAACTGTACCATATTTCTTATCCCTTCACTTTGCTCGAACTTTCAGAAGTTTTCCTGCACGCCGCATAGCATCGATGATCTCATTCACTTTTTCCTCGCACAGTTCATCAGACTGTGCCTCGACCATCACACGGAGAACCGGTTCTGTTCCGCTCTGTCGCAATACGACCCGCCCCTCGGTGCCGAGACTCTCTTCCACCGCATGGAGTGCTTCCTGCACTTCATCACAGTTCAGGGTCTCTGCCTTGTCAGTCACTTCCACATTCTTCAGGAGCTGGGGGTATGTGGACAGCTCCGCTGTAAGTACAGAAAGAGGCTGCTTGGTTTCAGTGATGACCTCCATGACTTTGATTGCGGTCAGAAGTCCGTCACCAGTATTGGCATAGCGTCCGAAAATAATGTGTCCGGATTGCTCTCCGCCGATGAGATGTCCGTACTGACGCATATTCTCCGCAACATATTTATCGCCGACCGCTGTCTTCTCATAGCCGATCCCAAGTCTGTCCAGCGCTTTGTAGAGACCAAGATTGGACATGATCGTGGTCACGACTTTGGAATTGCCAAGCTGACTATGCTCCTGCATGTACTTTGCACAGATATACATGATCGCATCGCCGTTGACGATGTTTCCCTTTTCATCCACCGCGATACAGCGGTCAGCATCTCCATCGAAAGAAAAGCCGATATCCAGATGATTGTTCATCACGTACTGTCTCAGCGTCTCAGGATGCGTTGCGCCGCATTCCACGTTGACGTTAAAACCATCCGGTCTGTTTCCGATCACGTATGTGTCCGCACCGAGCGCGTCAAAAATACTCTTGGCGATCTGCCAGGTGCTTCCGTTGGCGCAATCGAGACCGATACGGAAATTTTTGTAAGAACGGGTCGCAAGTGAAATCAGATATCCGATGTACCGGTTCCGTCCTGCAGCATAGTCGACGGTCTTGCCGATCTTTTCCCGCTGCGCGAAAGGAAGACTGACATCGCTGTCGAGGAACTCTTCCAGTTCTTCGATGAATGACTCCTCCATCTTGTCGCCGTTGTGATTAATCAGTTTGATGCCGTTATCCTGATACGGATTGTGGCTCGCCGTGATCATGATCCCGCAGTCGAAATCATCCGCACGTGCGATATACGAGACACTTGGTGTCGTTGTGACGTGAAGAAGATACGCATCTGCTCCGGATGCTGTAAGACCGGCACAGAGCGCATACTCAAACATATAACTCGAGCGCCTTGTGTCCTTACCGATCACGACCCTTCCGGACCTTCCCTGCGAAAACCTGTATCCCAGATAGCGACCGATCTTGAACGCATGATCAACAGTCAGATTGACGTTCGCTTCCCCGCGGAAGCCGTCAGTTCCAAAGTATTTGCCCATAATAATGTCCTCTCACTATTCAGCGGGATCAGTCTCCCTTGGAGACTGTGATGTATTTGGAAATAGCTGCAGCCGTCTTCGGAATCGGAAGCGTCTGAAGGACGATCCGCCCCGGTCCGGTCACAACAGTATTGAACAGTCCCTCGCCGCCAAGGAAAATGTTCTTAGCGCCCTTAACTGTTTCGACATCCATCGAGCAGCTCGCATCCATCATGGCAAGATAACCGGTGTCAATGATCTTGCGCTGGCCGGGCTGTAGTTCGTATTCGATCGCGGAACCGTCGACCTCCAGGAAAACAAGTCCGTTTCCGGTGAACTGAGTCAGGATAAAGCCTTCGCCGCCGAACAGGCCGCTTGCGAATTTCTTATGGAAATAGACACTGGAGGTGACATTTCCGACACTTGCCAGATATGCGCCTTTCTGCAGGATGACCGGGCGGTCAGGCGTTACAGTCACAGCCATGATCGATCCGGGGAATCTGGAAGCGAGAGCCAGTTCGCCTGCTCTGTGCGCGACGTAACGATTCTGGAAAAGGGACTCGCTGGTAAACAGCCTGCCCATGACCTTGCCGAACCCGCCGCCTTCCGTATTCATTTCGATGCCGTCGTCCATCCAGGACATTGCTCCGCCGTCGCACATCGCCTGCTCGCCGGCTTCCATATGGAGAATCAGAACGGGAAGGGATCCCCCCTTGATCTCATAAGTCATCCCAATAACCTCCGAAATATAATCAGCCGGTCTTCATCCGGTCGTTTTTTTTCAGTTTTCTGCTGTTAAGTTCCTTCTTTTCCGAACGTCCGGTCAATGCAAGGTTATCATGCCACTGCTGCTCCATCCTGCTTTTCAGCAGCGCATTGGCTTCGTTGATATCCATTTCCGGCGGGATCAGGATCGGTTCTCCAAGAGAGAGCATCAGATCCCTGTTCCATGGAGCATATGAGCCTGTGATCACGGCAGGAATGACCGGCGCACCGGTCTGCCTTGCCATGGCGACGGCTCCGAGATGCAGCGGCTGGATCTCCAGATCATGCGTACGGTTTCTCGTGCCCTCAGGGAATATCCCGACCAGATAGCCTGCCCGGAGGCAGTCGATCGCTTCCTGCATTGCCTTTCCGTCATGGGCGTCCCGGTCTACACGGATGCAGCGCATCACCTTGAACAGCCAGCTGAAAGCGGAGTCCGTGACTTCCTTCTTTGCCATGAACCGGATCACCCGCATCGTGGTGAACAGCGGGAGGATCGGGTCGAACGCGTGTTTATGGTTCACGGCAATGACCGCCGCTCCCTTTTTCGGTATATGTTCCTTCCCGGTGACCAGCGGTCTGAACAGGATCAGTATGACCAGATCCAGCAGAAGAAGAATCGCCCTGTATCCAAGATTCCAATCTACTTTATTCTTTTTCACCGTTCTCCTTCTCTCTGCGCCTCAATTCCTCTTCCTGAAGCATGCGGAAATCCACCTTCCCGACGATCGTCTTGGGCAGTTCAGCGCGGAATTCCCACTCTCTTGGGACAGCATAAAGCGCGAGATTCTTGCGGCACAGCTCCAGCAGTTCCTGCTTGACCCGCTCTTCGTCCGCATCTTCCTTCAGGACGATGAACGCTTTACCGATCTCGATCTTATACGGATGAGGAACACCCACTACACAGGCCTCGTGAACACTCGGATGACGTTCCAGAACATCCTCGATCTGGGCGGGATAAACATTGTATCCCGATGTGACGATCATCCGTTTGATCCGCTGTTTATAGGTGATGAAACCTTCTTCATCCATCACGCCGAGGTCTCCGGAATGCAACCAGACGTTTCCGTCCTCATGCAGTCTGAGCGCACTGTCGGTCTCTTCCTCATTGTCATAATATCCGAGCATCACGGTGGGACCGCAGATACAGATCTCACCCACTTCGCCATAGGGGACTTCTTCTGTGGTTCCCTGCTTGCAGATCTTGACGTAGGTGCCCGGCCACGGGATGCCTACCGTCCCTTCATGGGAGTCTTCCTTGCGGTCAAAGCTGACCGCAGCGACTGCTTCCGTCATGCCGAATCCCTGCGTGAAATAGGTCTTGGCATCATGGTCATGAAGGAACGCATTGATATACTGGACCCGCCGTTTATTGAAAGAATCTCCTCCGGCGATCACATACTTCAGATTCTTCAGTTTGACGTCCTGCAGCCCTTCATGGTTCGTCATCGCTTCAAACAGCGTGGGAACGCCCACGAGTACGCTGGGTCTGTGCTGTTTGATCAGCGTATCGAATTTCCTCGCATTGAACTGCGGGATCAGAACGACTTTCGCGCCGACCGCGAACGCGTCGTTGATGCTGACTTCCAGTCCGAACCCGTGGAAGATCGGCATGATCCCGAGGATCACGTCCTCTTTGCAAAGATCTGGAAGCGCACGCTGCGCCTGCATCGTTGCGGCATTGAAGTTCCCGTTTGAGAGGACGATGCCCTTCGGAACGCCGGTCGTTCCTCCGCTCTGCAGGATCACGGCAGGCGTATCTTTCGTGGTCACATCCGGGGGAAGTTCATCGCGGTAATGTTTTCCTGTGGCGATAAAATCTTTCCAGTACATGTAGCGGCGGTCATCATAGTCCGGTTTCTCCACTTTGCGGTCCCTGGTCAGGTTGTAGCCCAGTCTCAGGAGCACAGGCATGGAGTCCTTTGCGGAGATGATAACTGTTCTTTTGACAGCGGTATCGGAGATGATATTTCTGATCCTGGGATAGCAAATATCCAGAGCGACCAGCATTACGCTCTGATACCGGTTCAATGCCTCCCTGATCTCATTTTCGGAAAGCAGCGGATGCAGCAGGTTCGCCACCGCTCCGATCCGGTTGATTCCGTAAAATGCGTACAGTGCCTCGGGCACATTCGCGGAAAGGATCGTCACCACATCACCGGGCTCCACACCCATTTCCAGAAAAGACCGGGCAGCCTGCTCGATCTTCCGGAAGAATTCCGGATAGGAAACGTTCACCCCGAAATAATCGATGGCGATTGAATCCTGATAGTCCTCCCCGCAGCGGCGGATAAACTCATAGATCGAGATATCCTCCACCTCAAAATGCATATCCTCCGGTTTATAGTATCCGGACCATGGCGCAGCAGGTTCCTGCTTCATGCCCATTGGCCGGAAATAATCGAATTTCGGAAAAGCCATTGATCGGCCTCATTTCTTTATATTCTCATCATGTCCTTCGAGATGATTCAATACCACCCCATATTAGTCGTATTATAGTACATCTGCTTAACAATATCAAAGAGGAAACGATGCGGCGGACAGCCGCTGGGCAGAGATGAAGCGCTGCGCTGATAAAATGTCGCGATTTATGATCTGGCACATTCAAAAAGATGAATCAGCCTCCATAAGCGAATAACGGGAAAACTCATTATCACTCATTTTTTCTTGTTCATGTTTTCGTTTAGCACTCATTATATAAGACTGCTAAAAATTCATACTTTATTCATATTTTATAGCAATTATGTTCACAACCTTCTTGCATAATGGACTCAGTCAAAGGGAGATGATCCCCTGAGTAATAAATCACACCAAGCAACGGAGGTGCATAGATATGTTTGGACTTACTACAAGAAACAACTGGAACCGAGATCTGTTCTTTGATCCGTTCCGTGAACTGGATGAGATGGAGCGCGCACTGCGCGGTACCGGCAGAGGATTCGGCGGTTTCCGCACGGATATCATCGATGACGGTGATCAGTACCGGCTGGAAGCGGATCTTCCCGGATTCCGCAAGGAAGACATCCATGTGGACGTCAATGACGGACGCCTGACGATCTCAGCGACCCGCAACAATGAATCCGAGGAAAAGAAGGACGGCTATGTACACAGAGAGCGCAGCTATGGCAGTTTCACCCGCTCCTTCGACGTCAGCGGGATCGATGAGGATGCGATCAAAGCGCGCTATGCCGACGGCGTTCTCACACTGGAACTGCCGAAAAAGCCGGAAGAAAAGCCGCAACCGAAACGGATCGAACTGGTATAAACCTTTTCTCTGATCACACACGCAGCAAGGCCCGCAACCGGGCCTTGTTTTTTTCATGAATGTTCAGCGCGGACACCCGTGACTTCAGTCGTGGGAGGAGCGCTGCC
>CAMKDB010000090.1 GCA_946411155.1 uncultured Faecalibacterium sp. | reverse complement strand
AATTCCGCAGTAATTCTGGGATACTGCTCATTCGAAATACGGATGTAGGAAAAGCCCTTGTCATCCATCATCAGAATGTTATATTTCGGTCTGTGCTGCTTTATCAGCGAACACTCCAGCGTCAACGCCTCGTATTCACTGTCAACAACGATAACATCAAAATCAACCGCGTTCGAGACCATCTTCTCCACTTTGGGCATATGATTTGCCCCTTCGCGGAAATAGCTGGAGACACGCAGTTTCAGTCTTTTCGCTTTACCGACATAGATGACCTCATTCATTTTGTCCCGCATGATATACACGCCGGGTAGTTTTGGAAGGTCACTTGCCTTTTTGTACAGACTTTTGCGATCCATAAAAAACCAAAAGCCGCCCGTAAGGGCGGCAAGCCGTTAGGTATTACTCGTTGAATCCGGATTCAATCAGTTTTACCAAACCCTCGATGGCCTCTTTCTCATCAACGCCATCAGCGATCAGCCGGATGGATGTGCCGCCGACGATTCCAAGAGACAAAACGCCGAGAAGGCTCTTTGCGTTAACTCTGCGCTCATCCTTCTCAACCCAGATTGCGCAACGGAATTCGTTGGCTTTCTGTATGAAAAAAGTGGCAGGACGCGCATGCAAGCCGACCTGGTTCTCAACTGTTACTTCTTTAATAATCATAAAAGAGATAGCTCCTATCTAATGCCATAAGTAAACCCGAAAGTTACCGTGCATTATCATACAACAATAAGAAAAGGCTGGTCAACGAATGACCGAACTTTGAAATCCTTTTCTGCTACTTGCAACAATAATAACAAAATTTTAACACGTGGTTTGTGCAAAGTGACAGCACTATTTCGAAGCGTTTTTCTTTTCAAGTAGATACTTTTCCCACATATCCGGTCTGCGCTCTCTGGTCCGTCTTTCCGCCTGTTCCAATTTCCACTTCTGAATATTAGCATGATGACCGGATCTGAGCACTTCCGGCACTTCCCTGTCTCTCCAGACAGCTGGACGAGTATACTGCGGATATTCCAGAAGTCCGTTGAAATGGCTCTCATCTGTGTAGCACACTTCATCAGATAGAACTCCTTCGCACATTCTCATCACGGCATCAGTCAGAATCAGGGCAGGCAGTTCACCGCCTGTCACAACGTAGTCACCGATCGAGATCTCTTCATCAACGATCTCTTCGATGACCCGCTCATCCACGCCCTCATAATGCCCGCACAGGATCGCCAGATTGTCAAACGAAGACAGTTCAACGACTTTTTTCTGAGTGAGAACCTCCCCGCAGGGAGACATGTAAATCAGATGAGGACGTGTGTCGCGCTTCTCACAGATTGCCTGAAAACAATCGTAGATCGGCTGACAGTACATCACCATCCCCATACCGCCTCCGAAAGGAGCATCGTCCGTCTGTTTCTGCTTATTCAGTGTATAATCCCGGATATTATGACATTCTACCGAGACTGCTCCTTTACGGATCGCACGACCGACAATACTTTCACCCAAATAGTTCCGACACATATCCGGAAATAGAGTCATAATATCAATCTGCATCTTCCAACAACCCTTTGATCGGCTCGAGCCAGATCTTTCCCTCTTCCAAAGAAGTCCGCTTGATAAAGGCAGGGACTGCAGGAACTAGTCGTTCCTCCCCGCTGTCAAGTCTGACCGTATAGATATCCTGAACGCCGCTTGAAATTACGTCTGTAAGCGTTCCGATATGACTGCCATCGGAATTGTTCACGACTTCCAACCCAATCAGATCGACTATAAAATAAGAATCCTCTTCTTTTGCGATCTCATCCCGGTCTGCCCAGAGATACTTACCGATCATCGTGTGTGCTTTCTCAACGGTATCGATACCTTCCAGTTTCAGTAAGAGCATATTCTTCTGAGATCTGCAGAATCGAACAGGAATACCCGTCGTCCCTTTCTCATCCAGATATACTGTTTTCACGCCAAACAACGAACCCGGTGAATCTGCGTAGAGATAGACCTTCATTTCGCCATTTATTCCGTGAGTCGTTACGACCTTTCCGAATTCCAGATACTGAATCATCTTTTTAAAAAGATACGGGGCGTAAACGCCCCGCAATTTCCTTTCAGTCGATTTCCACCATAACGTGTTCACCCGAACGGATTGAAGCAGAACGCATTACGGTGCGGATCGCCTTAGCGATCTTTCCCTGCTTTCCGATAACGCGACCGACATCACCTTCTGCAACAGAAAGATGATATACGATAACGCCTTCTTCATTCGGCTCATCTACTGTGACGCGGACAGCATCCTTGTCTTCGACAAGACCTTTTGCCATCACTTCAAGCAGTTCTTTCATTACTCGATGACTCCGTTTTTCTTCAGAAGGACCTTAACTGTCTCCGTCGGCTGTGCGCCATTGGCAATCCACTGTTTCACCTTGTCCTCATCGACGCTGAAAACTGTTGTTTCCTTAGTAGGATCATAGAAACCAAGTTCCTCGATAAAGCGTCCGTCACGGGGAGAACGGCTGTCTGCCACGACGACACGATAGAAAGGGGCCTTCTTTGCGCCCATACGGCGCAGTCTGATTTTAACTGCCATAAATAACCTCCAAAGATAAATAATTATCGAATTGATTTTATAAGATAAATCCCTGTTCGGGTTTCTTAAAAGGGTAGTTTACCGGAGATTCCCGGGAATCCCCCGCGCTTACCGCGCTTGTTCATCTGCTTGATCATCTTGTTTGATTGTTCAAACTGCTTGAGCAGGCGATTGATATCCTCGACTTTTCTTCCGCATCCCGCTGCGATCCTTCTCTTTCGTGAGGCGTTCAGGATCTCCGGTTTGGCGCGTTCTTCAGGAGTCATCGACAGGATGATCGCCTCAGTGCGAGCAAACGCGGATTCATCGATTGCCTCATCGGGAATACTGGCACCACCTGGAAGCATCGCCATGATCTGACGCATATTCCCCATCTTCTGAACCTGCCTAAGCTGATCCAGCAGGTCGTTCAGATCCAGTCCGCGCTTTGTGCGAGTCTTCTTCATCAGTTCCTTTGCCGATTCCTCGTCAAAAGTCTGAGAAGCCTTCTCAATCAGCGACATCACGTCGCCCATGCCCAGGATCCTGCTCGCCATACGGTCAGGATAGAACACATCAAAGTCGTCGACTTTTTCACCGGTTCCAACAAAGAAAATCGGTTTTCCGGTCGCATTGAAAACAGAAAGCGCTGCACCGCCGCGGGAATCGGCGTCCAGTTTAGTCAGGATCACTCCATCGATTCCGATTCTGCGCTCGAACTCATTCGCCACATTAACGGCTTCCTGGCCGTTCATAGAGTCGATAACGAGCACCGTTCGGGTCGCGAAATCCTTCTTGAGGCCTTCCAGTTCGACCATAAGGTCCTCATCGATCTGAAGACGTCCGGCAGTATCGATGATCACGATATCATAACCATGGTCTTTTGCGTCTCGAATACCGGCTGCAGCGATCTCATGCGGATTGATCTGTCCCATCTCAAACACCGGTACACCGGCAGCCTGTCCCATCAGAACCAGCTGTTCGATCGCAGCAGGTCTGTAAACGTCGCAGGCAACGAGAAGAGGACGATGGCCAAGTTTCTTGTAATACTTTGCCAGTTTAGCGGCATGAGTGGTTTTACCGCCGCCCTGAAGTCCGCACATCAGGATAACTGTGGGCAATTTCCCGGACAATCTCAGCGTACCGGAAGCTTTACCCATGAGATCGACCAGTTCGTCATGAACAATCTTAACGACCATCTGAGACGGTGTCAGGCTCTTCATGACCTCTTCGCCCAAAGCTTTTTCCGTCACGTGCTCCGTGAACTGCTTGGCGACCTTATAGTTGACATCCGCTTCAAGCAGTGCCAGACGCACTTCTCTCATAGCAGAAGTCACATCTTTCTCGGTCAGTTTTCCTTTCTGCCTCAGTGAGGAAAAAACGTTCCCGAGCCGTTCAGTCAAACTCTCAAATGCCATCAATCATCGCCCTCAACGAAGGAATCAAGCTGATTCGCACATTCTACGATTTCATTCGCCGCCCTGCGGATCTGTTCCGTATAGCCTCTCGAATCCACATACGCGAGGATATCTTTCGCGTACTTGCGAATCACTCTTGAATAAGCAGTCAGTTGTTCAAACCTGCCTGCAAACTGAAGTTGATCCTCCAGTTCCTTGAGCGTTGATTCTCCGCGCTTGATGGAATCTCTTACCCCCTGACGGCTGATTCCCTCCAACTCCGCGATCTCACCCAGCGACATGTCTTCAAAATAGTACATCTCAAGCACGGAACGCTGTTTTTCCGTTAAACAGGCTCCGTAAGTATCGATCAACAGTGCCAAACCTAGATCTTTTGCCATTTGATTAGTCCTCCGGGTAGTTGTAAAGCGTTTTCGCTTTACAATCGCTATTATACGGAATTTTCATGAAAAAGTCAAGCACAAAAGCCTTGGAAAAACATGTTTCCAAGGCTCAAAACAGTATATGTGCGAGGAATACCGTGACCGGTTTAATGTCATCTGTATTCTTCAAACCCTTTTGCTTCATCGTAAAGATAACAGTAGTTTTCATGCCTCTGCTGCGCGATCAGCCCGTCAGATTTTGCTTTGAGTACTGCGCATCCTTTTTCTGTCCGATGCGAGCAGCCGGAAAAGAAGCAGTCACCAAGATAAGGCCTGAATTCTATAAAGTACTGAGCAATCTCATCCTTAGGTGTTTTTTCCATTTTCTCAAAGTCCAGCGCAGAAAAACCGGGCGTATCCGCAACAATGCCGCCGAATAGGTCATACAATTCGACCGCTCTGGTAGTATGTTTTCCGCGCCCCAGTTTTTTGCTGATCTCGTTCGTAGTGAGATTCAGATCCGGACACAGTTTGTTAAGCAGTGTGGATTTCCCGACACCGGAGTTCCCGGAAAACACGCTCAGTTTTCTTCCGAGCATTCCTTTGATTTCCTCCAGCGCCTTCTCCTCATTCTGCATCACATCGATCACAGTATATCCAACATGGCGGTACAGATCAATGAACTCATGAACCGGAGCAAGATCCGTTTTCGTGATCACTATCACCGGAGTAATCATCCGCTTTTCGCAAAGCAGGATCAAACGATCGGCAATCATATAGTTCGGTCTTGGATCAACGGAAGAAACGACATAGAAAAACTGATCCACGTTGGCAATGGGCGGTCTCAGGAAATAGTTCTTCCTGGACTCGATCTCGGAGATGACATAACCGCCTTCTTCCCCAATTACCTTGACAGCATCACCGGCGAGCGGTGTCAGACCGCGCTTCCTGAAAATGCCTTTCGCCTTGCACTCCAAAACCGAATCGGCGGTTTTTACGTAATAAAAGCCGCCGATCCCTTTCAACAGTATTCCTTTAATTACAACATCTGCCATTCGATTATTACGATTATTACGGTTCTTCCGGATTTTCCGGTTCAAGTTTCGGAATCGCCCTGTTCTCTGACTCTCCGCAGCGATTGCAGGTTCTGGTCTCAGTACCCTCTGCCTCTTCAGTCGCAGGTGTAGTCACCGTCCACTCACCCCAGTCATGTCCGAGTGCAGAGACCGCTTCTGTAACTGTCTTGCCGCATCTGGAGCAAGTTCTGGTCCTGGATCCTTCTCCAGTACAGGTAGGCTCAGAAGTCGTGGTCCAATCGCCCCAGTTATGGCCAAGAGCGGGTATATCTTCCGTCTTGGTATGCTTGGCATTGTCCTTGCAGGTATATGTCATCACGCCAGGCTCTTCGCAGGTCGGTTCCTTTGTCACTTTTCCTTTATCCCAGGTGTGCTTGTGCTCAGGGGCAGTCGGCCATCCGCTTGTAGTGGAAACGACCTCGACCTTTCCTTCCTGATACTTTGCGGTCAGAACCTGATAATCGACGCCACTGATCTTAACGGTAATGCTCTCGTCGTCGACCCCTTTGCGGGTGATGGAAGCACTGCCTTTGCTCTTGCCTTTTGCCGAACCGACTTTCTCATTTCCGACATAGAACTCAACAGTAAAGCTGGTATTGTTGCTCTTATCCGCATACGGCAATTTTACAGTTATCGTCAGTTCTTTCTCAGTCACTCCGGTACTGACGACAAGGCCGATGCCGGTACCGTAAGCGACACGAGCTCCAGCGCCGATACCCTGTGCGATAACGCGGCCAGCAGGTTCAGCGGATTGCTGTTCCGTAACGCTGCCGACAGAAAGACCGCTGGCAGCCAGTGTTGCCTGAGCCTGAGACAGATCCATTCCGACGACCTGCGGCACATACTGACTCGTTAGAGTGTTCGGAGCATTCACCCAAATCGTTACCACTGTTCCGGATTCTACAGAAGAACCAGGAATAGGATCACTCTTTGTAATCGTGTTCGAGTTATATTCTCTTGTATTGTCCGTTTCTCTCCGTACAACAAGTCCGAGATCCTGAAGTTCCCTCACCGCGTTTCCGTACGTGTCCCCGACAAGATCCGGCACCGTCACGATCTGCGTGCCTTTACTGACATAAAGGATAATATTGGCATTGTCCTTAACTTCCTTGGGAGGAGAAGGCGTCTGCGCAAATACGACACCTGATGCATAATCCGCATTGTACTCTTCCACAACCTCAAGTTTGAAGGCAGCGTAAGAAGCATCAGACTGGATACTTCTCAGTTCCTTCCCCACGAAATTAGGAAGATCCACATCGATATGATTAGCGAACAACTGGCTTCCGCTAAGGTTCAGTGTCATATAAACCAAAATCGCAGCGCCAATCATACAGGCCGCGGTTACCCCCATCAAAAGGGCCAGCGGGAGATTGATGGTATGAGGCCGTTTCCTTTTTTTCTTGGCAGGGGCCTCTGCCGTTTTTGTTCTAGTAGTTCTAGTTTCTTTTGCCATTCTTTGTTCCTTCTTGCTCTCTGCAGGAACCGATCTGCTTTCTGTCCCACCTGCGCCTACCGTGTGGTCCAGATAAACTGTCGGTCCTTCTGAAGACAGGTATTTATACTCAAAGCGAATGCTTGGATTGTTTTTGAAATTTTCGATATCCCTAAGCATGGAACCGGCGGACTGATAGCGTTTTGCCGTATCCTTCTCCATCGCTTTCAGAATGATATCCTCAAGTCCCTCGGGAATAACAGGATTGATCTCGCGAGGTCTTTTCGGAGTATCTGAAATCTGTTTCAAGGCAACAGTAACTGCGCTGTCGGAATCAAACGGAAGTTTTCCCGTGCACATCTCATACATCATGACTCCGACACTGTATATATCGGACTGGGCATTGGTTTCCTCGCCCTTTGCCTGCTCAGGGCTGATGTAATGAACAGTACCGATCGCTTTATCTGTGATTGTGTGCATCCCGCTTCGGGAAAAACGGGCAATACCAAAATCCGTAACTTTGATCTTTCCGCTTCTCAGCAGCATCACATTCTGAGGTTTCATATCTCTGTGGATGATACCTCTGTCGTGTGCGTGCTGCAAAGCGCGCAGCAGCTGCTCCGAAAAATAGACCGTTTCCTTCCAAGGAAGGGAGATGTGCGCCGTGATATATTCCTTAAGAGTGATACCATTCAGGTATTCCATAACGATGTATTGGACAGAATCAGAGAAATTAACATCCAGGATCTTGACGATGTTTTCATGATCCAACATGCTGATCGCTCTGGATTCATTTTTGAATCTGCGGACAAGTTCTTCATTGTCCAGCAGTTCCTCTTTCAGGATCTTCACAGCGACCGTTGAGTCGTCTTTCAGATCTTTGGCTTTATAGACATAAGCCATTCCGCCGATCCCAACGAGTTCCTCAACCAGATATCTTCCATCCAGCCGCCGGCCGATGTATTTATCTTTCTGTGGTTGTTGTTTCATATCCTATACCTGCAACATAACTGTAGTCAGATTGTCAAAGCCGCCGGCTTCCAGGCCGGCATTTATCAGTAGCCTTGGTGCCTCAAAAATGTCATTGTAACGGAATATAGAGATCATCCGGTTTTCATCCACGAGATTGGAGAGTCCATCGCTGCACAGCATCAGGATATCATTTTTCACCAGATGCAGATTCGCAACGTCAAACCTTACTCTAGGTTCAATGCCAAGCGCTCTAGTGATGATGTTTTTCTTGGGATGATTGACGGCCTCCTCAGCAGAAAGATGTCCTGCATCTACGAGTTCCTGAACAAAGGAATGATCCTTCG
>CAMKDB010000089.1 GCA_946411155.1 uncultured Faecalibacterium sp. | reverse complement strand
CATTATATGGTTGGGGCTGCGGTTCTTGGCTCGAATGGAAAGGTTTATACCGGATGCAATATCGAAAATGCGAGCTATGGCCTTACGGTGTGCGCAGAGCGTGTCGCACTCTTTAAGATGGTGTCCGATGGGTGCAGGACATTTGAAGCGATTGCTGTCTGTACCGGAGATGCCGGAAAAGAAGGACCTCCGTGCCTGGCGTGCAGACAGGTCATGACGGAGTTCTGCGCAGACTTTGATGTTCCTGTATATGACTGCAGTCCGGACGGTTCGGTCTGGGAACATCCGCTTCGCGAACTGACTCCGCTTCCTTTTGTTTCGTTTGAAAAGAATGCGGATTATCACAACTGAAAACAACTAAAAAACAGACCGGCTCACGCCGGTCTGATTCTTTTACGTGGGATCGATTACGGAAGAGGCTCAAAATCGGAGGCGGGGTGCTTGCAGAGCGGGCAGATATAATCATCGGGAAGAACGTCGCCTTCATAAACAAACCCGCAGACTTTGCATACGTAGCCTTTTTTACCGGTAGCCTCCGGCTTTGGTTTCACGTTGTTCTGATAGTAAGTATATGTCATGGTGTCGCGCTTGGAGATCACTCTGGATTCCGTCACGGAGCAGATGAACATTCCGTGGGTGTCCAGATCCACATAATCCTCAACCTTTAGTGAGAAGAAGGAATTGATGTAGTTAGGCAGGAACACGAGCCCATTATCAGAATAGAGTTTTGTCATACCTTCGAATTTGTCCGCTGTTCTGCCGCTTTGGAAGCCGAAGCGTTTGAACACATCAAACGGAGCGTCGACAGACAGACAGTTCACGTTCATGATGCCGGTCTGTTTGATGACATGATGGGAGTAGTTCGTTTTGTTGATACATACCGCGATCCGGTTCGGCGTATTCGTGACCTGGGAAACGGTATTCACAATCAGTCCGTTGTCTTTTGCCCCGTCATTGGAGGTCACTACATACAGACCGTAGCCGATCTTGAACAGAGCGGTGAGATCGTTCTTGTTGGCAGTCTCTTCCTGCTGAGCGAGATACTCCTGACACAGTTCATCAGAAAGCGCATCGATCTCGTCTCTGTTTTCCTGAGAGAGACCGGACATCATCTTAACGGAATGCTGCGCATAGCTCAGAGCTTTGCTGCCTTCCAGAATGCTCTTCATGACGCGGGCAGCCATCGGAGCCCAGGAGCCGTTCTCGATCAAAGCGACTGTACGGTTCTGGAAATTCCGTTCTTTCAAGCCCTCGAGGAACTCACGCATATACGGGAAGATATCGGCATTGTAGGTTGTTGTAGCAAGTACGAGCTTGCTGTATCTGAATGCCTCCGAGATGGACTGGGCCATGTCTGTTCTGGCCAGATCTCTGACAACGACTTTGGGGCAGCCTTTTGCTCTCAGTTTATCTGCAAGGAGTTCAACTGCTTTCTTCGTGTTCCCGTACACGGAAGTGTACGCGATGAGAACACCTTCAGTCTCAGGACGATAGGAAGACCAGGTATCGTAGAGTGCGAGATATTTTCCGAGATTTTCTGAAAGAACTGGACCATGGAGCGGGCATATGGTGTTGATTTCGAGAGTTGCCGCTTTTTTGAGGACATTCTGGACCTGTGCGCCGTATTTGCCGACGATGCCGATGTAGTAACGCCTGGCCTCGTCATCCCAGTCTTCCTGAACATCGAGAGCCCCGAATTTCCCGAACCCATCAGCGGAGAAGAGTACTTTTTCTGAACTTTCATAAGTCATCAAAACTTCTGGCCAGTGGACCATAGGTGCCGCGACGAAATGTAATTCATGTGAGCCGAGAGACAGAGTGTCTCCTTCCGCAACTGTCAGCTGGCGTTCAGTGAGTTCCTTCCCGAAGAAGTTTTTCATCATCACGAACGCTTTCGAAGAAGAAACGAGTGTGGCATCGGGATAGGTCTTAAGAAAAGCCTCAATGTTGGCGGAGTGGTCCGGCTCCATGTGCTGTACGACAAGGTAATCCGGCTGGCGTCCGTTCAGCACCTTTTCCAGATTGTCCAGCCATTCATGGGTATAATTTCGGTCGACCGTATCCATTACGGCGACTTTGTCATCAAGAATGACATAGGAGTTGTAGGCGATGCCGTTTGGCACATGATAGTGTCCCTCAAAGAGATCGACTTTATGATCATTGACACCTACATATTGAATTGCGTTCGAGACCTGCATTTGATCCTCCTTATTATTATGTGTGATTATTCTGCTTTCAGTATACAGGATTGCTGATGCTTTGTCTTTGTTCAAGTCACCAGAAAAAATGATTCGTGTGGAAATCCTGACTGACAGTCAGTATAATCGAGTTGTACCAGATTGGGAGGATATGCCATGAAAGATTGGAAATACTGGGTGCGGTTGGAAATCGGCATTATTCTTATGGCGGTAGGGATCTATTTTTTCAAGACACCGAACAGTTTTGCTACCGGAGGCGTCAGTGGTCTATCGATCCTGCTCGCAAAAACCGCTCCAGTTATGACGCAGGCTGAGTACATGGGCATGATCAACGTGCTGCTTCTTGTCGTAGGTGTGATTACTCTTGGCAAAGGGTGCAGCGCAATGACGATCCTGTGTACATTGCAGTTGTCAGCAATCAACTTTGCACTGGAAAGACTTTTCCCATTAGAGCATCCCTTTACCAATGAGCCGCTGATGGAACTGCTCTACGCCATGTTTCTTTCCGGATTTGCTTCGGCAATCCTTTTCGAATGCAATGCGTCGTCCGGAGGAACGGATATCATTGCACTGATCCTTCAGAAATATACGACGCTTGACATCGGAAAGGCGCTTCTGCTTACGGATTTTGCCATTGCGGCTTCCAACTTCGTCATCAACGGAATCGGGGCTGGACTTTATTCGATCTTGGGTCTTTTCTTGAAGACGTTCTTGATTGATAACGTTATTGAATCGTTAAACCTCTGTAAGGCGTTTACGATTGTTACGACTAGTCCGGATGAGATCAGTACGTTCATCATGAATACGCTGCATCATGGTGTGACGATGTACGAAGCCAAGGGGGCATATACAGGCGGGAAAAAAACGATGTTGGTCACGGTCTGCCGGAGAGCAGATGCAGTCCGTCTGCGCAGATATGCCAAGTCTGTTGATCCGGATGCTTTCATTATTATCACGAACTCGAGCGAGATCATTGGACGCGGATTCAGAGAGGTCTGAAATCTTGCCGTGTCCCGCTTCCGGAAAGCGTTCCCTGTGTTGACAAGAAGGCGTGGAATCAATAAAATATCAAGTGTGTTTTTGAGCGAAGACGGAGACAAAACTCATCCGATGATCCTGCAGAGAGTGGGAAGCGGGGCTGGGAATTCCCTGGATCGTGACGATGAGAGAGCCGGTCTCCAGAGCTCTCCGTCCTGCGGCGCAGCGGTGCGTTACAACCAGAGAGAGACACAGAAATGTGTAATGCGGGTGGTACCGCGGATGTCGTTTGTAACGGCCTTCGTCCCGGTTTGGGGCGGAGGTCTATATTTTTTTACGTGACTCTGCTGTTAATTCAATTGCACAGATAACCTCCGTTTCATTTCAGATTCTGATGCCGATCTCTACCTCTTTACCAAATAAAGATACAAGGAGAAAAAATGAACAAGATCACTTCCAAAGAACTCCGAAATGCTTGGATCCGCTTTTATGAAGAGCGCGGCCATCTCAACATTGGCGCTGTCTCGCTTATCGGTGATGGAACTACCGGGGTTATGTTCAATGTGGCTGGTATGCAGCCGCTTATGCCATACCTGCTCGGCAAAGAACATCCGTCCGGCAGAAAGAGGCTCTGCAACGTTCAGGGTTGCGTTCGAACGGTGGATATCGAGAGCGTCGGCGATCCCACTCACTTCACGTTCTTCGAGATGATGGGAAACTGGTCTCTCGGGGACTATTTCAAAAAGGAAAAAACTCAATGGAGTTATGACCTCCTTACCAAAGTCTTCGGAATGGACGGAAAAGAGATCTGCTCCACTGTTTTTGAAGGCAACGATGCCGCGCCAAGAGATGACGAGACCGCTGAATTGTTGAAGAATGTCGGAATCCTTCCGGAACACATTTTCTATCTGCCCAAGTCGGACAACTGGTGGGAACTGGAAGGAACTACCGGAACGCCATGCGGACCGGATAACGAGTGGTTCTATCCCCGTCATAACAGGCCATGCGGCCCGAATTGCGGTCCGAGTTGCGGATGCGGAAGATATGTGGAAGTCGGAAATGACGTCTATATGCAGTATATGAAGACGGAGGACGGATACGCCCCTCTGGCAAACAAGAATGTGGATACCGGCTTCGGCCTGGACCGGCTCTTGCTTTTCCTGAACGGACTGACCGACGGCTACAAGACCGACCTTTTCCTGCCAGTCATCGAGTATCTGGAGAAGAAATCCGGACTCAGTTACGATAATGACGCCGCCGCCCAGAAAGCTATGCGTATCGTTGCGGACCATATCCGCACTTCCACCATGCTCATCGGCGACGTGAACGGAATAGTTCCATCCAATGTCGGAGCAGGTTATATCCTTCGCCGTCTGTTGCGCAGAGCTATGCGCTATACCAGACAGTTGGGACTGGATTCCTCTGTTCTGGCAGAGATCAGCCGCATCTTCATCGAACAGATCTACGACGAGGCATATCCGCTTCTTGTTGAAAAAGAAGGCTACATCCTCGACGAGATCCTGAAGGAAGCGGCGCGCTTTGATGTCACGCTTGCAACCGGTACAAAAGAGTTCGGGAAATGCGTTGCGGAGATCCGCCGCAGGAATGAACTTGCTCTGGAAAAGGACTCATCCGCCAATCCGGAAACGGAGATCAGCGGCATTCAGGCATTCCATCTTTACGACACATACGGATTCCCTCTGGAACTGACCGAAGAGATGGCGGCCGAAGAAGGACTCACTGTGGATGCTGAAGGATTCGATGAGGCTTTCCGTACGCATCAGCAGATCAGCAAACAGGAAGGTTCTTTCAAAGGCGGCTTGGCAGAGCGGAACGAGGATACAGCAAAGCTGCATACCGCAACCCACCTGCTTCATGCCGCACTTCGTAAGGTACTGGGTGATGAAGTTGCTCAGAAAGGTTCCTTTATTACAGCTGAACGCCTTCGTTTTGACTTCTCCTTCGGCAGAAAGATCACACCCGAAGAGATCTCTGAAGTGGAGCGCCTTGTGAATGAAGCCATTACTGCTGCAGTCCCTGTCGTCTGCGAGGAGATGACTGTTCCGGAGGCCAAGGCAAAAGGGGCTATCGGGCTTTTCGAAAGCAAATATGGCGAGAGAGTCAGCACCTATAAAATGGGTGAGTATTCGTTTGAGATCTGCGGCGGGCCTCATGCTACGAACACCGGTGAACTGGGACTTTTCTGTATCCTCAGTGAAGGCTCGGCTTCCGCAGGCGTACGCCGTATCGAAGCAACTACCGGTCCAGGAGTGCTGCGTGTTCTTGCTGAGCAGCGTGAACTGCTTGAGAAGACTGCGGCGGCGCTTAAGGCAGGAGCACCGAAGGAACTGCCCGACAAGGCTGTCACAGTGATGGCTCAGCTGAAGAGCATGGAAAATGAACTCTCCAAGCTGAAGGATAAACAGAATTCCGATTCTCTGAAAGATATCCGGAACAGCGCGGAGCAGTTCGGAGAGATCACATTCTATCATGCTACTTTAGGTGAGACCGATGCGAATGCACTCAGGAACATGGTCTCTGCACTAAGAGATGGAACACCCGGAGCGGTAGCCTTGCTTATTTCCGTCAGCGGCGGAAAGATGACCCTTTGTGCCGGAAGCAGTAAGGAAGCGGTTGCAAAAGGTTTCAAAGCCGGTGCGATGGTTCGTGCGGCGGCGACTTCCGTCGGCGGCAGCGGCGGTGGAAAGGATGACCTTGCGATGGCAGGAGGCAAGCAGCCAGAGAAGATCTCTGATGCATTTGACGCTGTGAGAAACATGCTGCAGAAATAAGGAGAACGTTATGGATAATTGCCTGTTTTGCAAGATCGCCCGTGGGGAGATCCCTTCGAACAAACTGTACGAGGATGAGGAGCTGCTGGCTTTCTATGATATCGCTCCTCAGGCACCTGTCCATTTCCTCGTCATTCCCAAGAAGCATATTGAAAGCTGTGCCGCTGTAACAGGCGAAAACAGCGTTGTTGTGGCAAAAGCTTTTGAACTGATTGCGAAACTGACATCGGAACTGGGTATTACAAGCTTTCGTGTTGTTTCAAACTGCGGTGAAGACGCCGGACAGAGCGTGCCGCACCTTCATTTTCATGTTATGGCCGGAAGACCTTTCACTTGGCCAGCCGGCTGAACAATAGTTGATTAAATATATTTAGGAGTTGGATCATGGAAACTTATGAACTGCATCTTGCCGGCCTCAAGCGCGACCTGCCGATCTGCCCTGTAAATGAGCATCTATCCATCGCCGCTTTCATCATGTTCGGCGACGTTGAGATCACAGTCGCATCCGCAACAGAGCTTTTGAAAAAAGCTCCGGATTTCGATATCATCGTTACCGCTGAGTCGAAAGGCATTCCGATTGCATATGAAATGTCCAGACAGTGCGGAAAACCCTATGTTGTGACCCGCAAAATGGCAAAACTCTATATGCACGACCCGATTGCAGTGGAAGTAAAGAGCATCTCTACTGCTGTGAAGCAGACCCTTTGGCTTGATCAGTCGGATATTGACCTTCTGAAAGGCAAACGCGTTCTGATCGTCGATGACGTCATCAGCACTGGCGGTTCCCTTATGGCCCTTGAATCCCTTGTTGAGCAGGCCGGTGGAATCGTCGCAGGAAAGGGCGCGGTTCTCGCTGAGGGCGAAGCTGCAGACAGAGATGATATTTTCTATCTCGAAGTACTTCCTGTTTTTGTGAAATAAGTTCTGCAATCCGAGGGCAGACCGGCTGCGATCAGCCGGTCTGTTTTGGTGGAAAACTGTCGAACGTGATGGTAAAATAATGCCAGGATTCAACAATTGATTTCTGTTGCCGAGGATGAGGAAATGGACAAGCTCAAAAGGACTTGGGTTGAGATCGATCTGGATAATCTTCGCCACAACTGTGAGCAGCTGAAGGGCATGCTTAAAGATCAGGTCTGTTTGATGGCAGTTGTTAAGGCGGACGCTTACGGACATGGTGATGTGGAGGTCGCAAGAGCGATATCCGATATCGCGGACTGGTATGCGGTTTCGAATATTCTTGAAGCGAGAAGGCTCAGGAGAGCAGGGATCACGCACCCGATTCTGATCCTAGGGTATACGCCCGAAGAACGGGTAGCAGAGTTGTTTGAGATGGGTGTAACGCAGACGGTTTTCGGAATGGATTATGCCAGAGAACTGAGCAAGGCTGCTGAAGAGGCAGGTGTGACTGTCGAGATGCATATCAAGGTCGATACCGGTATGAGCCGGATCGGCTTCTCCGCTGTTGATGATGAGGCGTGTGCGCTTGAGATATCCAAAGCCTGCTTCCTTCCCGGACTCAGAGCGACCGGCATTTTTACGCATTTTGCCGTTGCTGATGAGGATACCGAACAATCCGAAGCCTTCACTCGTCTTCAGCATGACCGGTTCTCGAACGTGGTCTGGCTGCTGAAGCAACGCAAGATTGAGTTCGATCAGGTGCACTGCTGCAACAGTGCGGCAATGCTGATGATCCCGTCATATCACCATACGATGGTGCGCCCGGGGATCGTAATGTACGGCTGCAGTCCGAGCGGTGAACCGATGGAGCAGATCGATCTGCGCCCGGTCATGTCTATGCGTTCTACCATCTCGATGGTAAAAGATGTCGTTCCCGGTGAGACGATCGGTTACGGCAGAAAATATACCTGTTTTGATCCAATGAGAGTTGCAACTGTAGCGGTCGGCTATGCGGATGGCTACCCGCGCGCACTTTCCAACAAAGGTTACGTGTTCGTCAATGACGCGGTTGTTCCCATCGTAGGAAATATCTGCATGGACCAGATGATGATCGATGTCACTGGTGTTGATGTCCACGAGGGGGACACGGTGACGCTGTTCGGTGCTGACTGCCCGATCGGTGCGGATAATATTGCGGCTTTGTCCGGCACGATCAATTACGAGATCCTCTGCGGGATTTCCAGAAGGGTTGAACGTGTATATATTCGCGGCGGAAAAGAAATTTCAGTAGTAGACTATACGGTCTGAATCGTGTACAATAACTGTTACGGGCGCTAGCCCGTTTATATGGAGGGTTACCGAAGTGGCCATAACGGGGCGGTCTTGAAAACCGTTAGGGTGCAAGCCCACGCGGGTTCG
>CAMKDB010000088.1 GCA_946411155.1 uncultured Faecalibacterium sp. | reverse complement strand
CGTTAAATATCTTGATTGGGTGATGTCGAATGTTCATGAAACGCAAAATTGAAGAAAAACTTCTTAAATGGAAAAAGGAAAGTAATGGAAAAACTGCCTTGCTCATTGATGGAGCAAGACGTGTTGGAAAAAGCTATATCGTTGAGGAATTCGCAAAACAACATTATAAGTCATACATTCTGATTGATTTCAACCAGGTCGGTTCTGAGATTACTGATTTGTTTGATATGAATTTACGAAATCTCGATAGCTTTTTTATGTATTTGTCTGCTGCTTTTAATGTGAAACTATATAAAAGAGAATCTCTAATCATTTTTGACGAAGTTCAATTGTATCCGCGAGCAAGAGCAGCAATCAAATATCTTGTTGCAGATGGCAGATATGACTATATTGAGACCGGTTCCTTGATGTCGATAAAGAAAAATGTAAAAAACATTGTAATTCCATCTGAAGAGCGCCACGTCAAAATGTATCCTATGGACTTTGAAGAGTTTCTATGGGCGAAAGGCGAAAACTTGATCATACCCATAATAAGGAATTGCTTTGAGGAGAAAAAACCACTAGGACAGGCTTTGCATCGCAAAATCATGACCCTCTTCAGGGAATATGTTATTATCGGTGGCATGCCTCAAGTTGTAAAAGAATACATCGAATCTGGTGACTTCGAAACTGCCGACCTTGTCAAAAGAGATATCCTTACATTGTATAGAGAAGACATCCAGAAATACGCTTCAGGTTATGAAAAAAAAGTTGAAAGCATCTTTGATGAGATTCCTGCTCAACTATCCAAACACGAAAAGAAGTTTACCCTTTCTTCTTTGGGTAAAGGATCTCGATTTAGAGATTACGAAAACTCTTTCCTTTGGCTTCAGGATTCGATGATAGCAAATGTGTGTTTCAATTCAACTGAGCCCAATATAGGACTAAAACTTAACCGAGACAATTCTTCTTACAAAGTGTATATGGGAGACACCGGACTTCTAATCAGCCATGCATTTGATGAGAACGGGATTGTATCAGAAGAGATTTATAAGAAACTACTGTTTGGTAAGTTAGAAGTCAATGAAGGAATGATCTTTGAGAATATAGTGTCTCAAATGCTTGTTGCCAATGGTCATAACCTGTACTTCTACTCTAATTCTTCGCGGACAGATAAAGATAGTAGAATGGAAATCGATTTTCTGGTGGCAAAGAGCAAGATAACAAATCGACACAATATATCACCGATTGAGGTTAAATCCGGAAAGAACTATACGCTTTCCTCTCTGAATAAATTTAGAAAAAAATATTCCGAGCAAACAAACGAGGCATTTGTTTTACATACAGCTGATCTTTACATAAAAGATGAAATCACTTTTTTGCCAGTATATATGGCTATTTGCTTGTAGCACAAAAAGAACAGCATCAAAACAAATCTGCGGTATGAACGCAGTTCATACCTAAATAGCCCAAATAACATTTGATACACTTTATCCACTCCTGATAACAATTGGGATAAAGTATAACAACCACACGCATCCGATATAACTTATTATGTTTATCTTATGCACAATATACGCATATAACTTAACTATATTTAGTTAAGTTATAAAAACAGGTAAAGAGTGGGAATAGTTGAGTGAATCGCGGAAACCCCTGTATTTACTAGGGTTTGCGGGCTCTCAAAAGTCAAATTGATAATAATTTGATAATAACAACTACACTCTAAATACTGTACAGTATTTTAAAACCTGAATCAGATGTCGAACTAAGGCATCCGATTCAGGTTTTTCTGTTTTATCTGCATAGGGTATAATAGTTTAAGAAATTGGTACAGTTCCCCTTGATGATCCTCTCCGGAAACTGTCCGAACGCAGGGAACCAGAAGGAAGAAGACATGAACAGAGGATTTGTCACGATTGCTACCGGAAAAGAACAGTATTATAGAATAGCGGCAAATTTGCTGCGGTCATACAGATATCACTCTGCGGCTCCTGAACCGTTTGCTATCATCTGTGACAGGACGAACAAATACACAGATCTGTTTGACAAGGTGATCATCATGGATGATCCCAGTTTTTCCTACGCGGACAAACTGCGACTTCCGGAATATATCCCTTTTGACGAGAACATCTTTATCGACGCAGACAGCCTCGTCTATAAGGACATCAATGATTTCTGGACAGCGTTCGACGGCGCGGACGATTTCTCCGCATTCGGCAGCAATTATCCCCCGGACAGCAAAAGCGGATGGTTCAGAAAAGAAGACATGGGGATCTATCGAGACCGGGTACAGTATATTCCCGAATTTATCGGCGGAGTGTATTTCCTCAGAAAAACAGCTGTAATTCACGAATTCTATGAAACGGTTAAGCACATCCGGTCCACTTATCATGACTACACGTTCAGACAGTTCGCCGATGTGGCGGATGAACCCGTCTACGCGTTGGCGATGTCTGTCTTCGGTTTCAGAACTGCAGCAGACAAATCGCCCGACATCTGTTTCTTCCCTCACCACACTTTCTTTGAAAGCGATATTTCTTTGGGAAAAGTGATCTATGAAAGCCGGTATCTGCCGGAGCGCGGGCAAATTCCGGAGGCCTATATAGTCCATTGGGGAAGCGGATCCACAAAGGGATTTCTGTACTCGATGGAAGAATATCGGTTAGATCGTATCTGTGCCGGGAAACCGCTGCGTGTCTCCGGGCTGAGAATTGCCGGGCTGAGAATTAAGGGAAAAATCTTTATCCGGAAGCGTTTTCGCAGATTATTCGGGAAATAACGGCGTTATCCGGCAAGACAGTATAATTTGCAAAACAAAAAAGAAGGATTCCGTGATCCGGCGAAATCCTTCTTTCATTTTTGTCTGGAAAGATCATGGTTCCTTTCAGAAGGAAAAGCGAAATCTCTCCGAAGAGCAGAAACCCTAGTCGTCTTTTTCCCTGACATAGAGTTTCAGACAGTTCTGTGCTTTGCGGATCGTGATCCTGTCGCTGATGCTTCCAATGTGCTCTCCGTCGGCATAAATGACGGCATCATCCTTGTTGACGGAAACCGTGACTTCTTTATTGTCCGGAATAATCAGAGGCTGGATATCTCTGTTATGCGAACAGATCGGCGTAATCGCCAGGACGTGAGTATCATCATCCAGCAACGGGCCAAATGCGGAAAGGTTGTAAGCCGTGGAACCGACAGGTGTGCAGACGATGAGTCCGTCGCCCCGCATCGTATAGCGGAAATGACCGTTGACAATAAGACTCAGATCCACCGTCTTTCCGAATTTAGTGGTCCCAACGACGAAATCGTTCACAACTGTATATTCGGTACCATTGAGTTCACAGGACAGCAGCGGCTTTTCACTGATAACTGAAGAGCGGAATAATCGATCGAAATCTTCGATCTGTTCCTGTTTCATGATGCACAGATAGCCAAGTCGTCCGCAATTGATCCCCGCAAGCGGTTTGTCCGCCTGCAGAGCGAACTTTGCCGCTTTGAGAAGCGTACCATCGCCGCCCAGGGAAAGGATCAGATCGCAGTCAGAGAAAGAGTCACTGATCGTGTGACCCTTTCTCTTCAGTACACTTCTGATGATATCGACGTCTTCTTTTGCGGTATATTCACCGTAGTAAAGAAAAAAAGTCATTATTTCTTACTTAAATACTCATCGATAGACTTTGCAGCGAGTTTTCCTGCGCCCATGGCGCTGATTACGGTTGCTGCACCGGTAACGGCATCTCCGCCGGCATAGACAGCGTCACGGGAAGTGAGTCCGTCTTCATTGACGATGATTCCGCCGTGGGAATTGACTTCAAGACCCTTGGTCGTATCCTTGATCAGCGGGTTGGGCGATGTACCGATCGACATGATGACGGTATCGACGTCCAGGACAAATTCCGAACCCGGAATCTCGACCGGTCTTCTCCTTCCGGAGGCATCCGGCTCGCCAAGTTCCATCTTGATGCACTTGATTCCGGTAACAAATCCGTTCTTGGGATCTCTCGGATCTTCGGGGTTATTGTAACCGAGGATCTCCACAGGATTATTCAGCAGTCTGAAATCGATGCCTTCTTCCTGTGCGTGCTCGACTTCTTCCTTACGGGCAGGAAGTTCTTCCATCGATCTTCTGTATACGATGTAGACCTTTTCAGCACCAAGTCTGAGCGCGGTTCTCGCTGCGTCCATCGCGACATTTCCGCCACCGACGACTGCAACTTTTCCGCCCTTCATGATCGGAGTGACCGGATCTTCTCTGTAGGCTTTCATCAGGTTGGATCTTGTCAGGAATTCATTCGCGGAATAAACGCCCTTATAAGCCTCGCCGGGGATATTCATGAAACGTGGCAGGCCTGCGCCGGACCCGACAAAGACCGCTTCATAGCCCATCTCGAACAGTTCGTCGATCGTCAGCGTTTTGCCGATAACAACGTTCGTATCGATGTCGACGCCAAGAGACTTGAGTGTTTCAACCTCTTTCGCAACGATCTTCTTCGGAAGCCTGAATTCAGGAATACCGTAGACAAGCACGCCTCCGGCGGTATGCAGTGCCTCAAAAACAGCGACCTTATATCCTTTTTTGGCAAGATCGCCCGCGCACGTCAGACCGGAAGGACCGGAACCGACGACCGCGACTTTATGGCCGTTCTGCTCGGGGAGCTGGGGTTTGGCGGTATTGTGCTCGTTGTGATAATCGGCGACGAATCTTTCCAGTCTGCCGATGCCGACAGGTTCGAACCGGACACCCAGAGTGCACTTGGATTCGCACTGGCTCTCCTGCGGGCAAACACGGCCGCAGACAGCGGGCAGTGAAGAGGTCTGGGAGATGATCTGATACGCTTCTTCGAACTCACCTTCCTTGACCTTGGAAATGAATTCGGGGATATGGATATTTACCGGGCAACCGGAAACACAAGGCTGGTTCTTGCAGTTGAGGCAGCGCATCGCCTCGCTGACTGCGATTTCTGCGGTATAGCCTAAAGCTACCTCGTTAAAGTTATGAGCTCTTTCTTCCGGAGCCTGAACAGGCATCGGATTCTTTTTGGGAATGATTGCCATTATTCTTCCTCCTTCTTGAAAAGATTGCAGGCTGCTTCATAGGCGTGTCTCTCGAAATCCATGTACATTCTGTTTCTGGACATAGCCTCGTCGAAATCGACTTCATAGCCATTGAAATCAGGCCCGTCAACACAGGCGAACTTTGTGACTTTCTTGCCGTCTTTGTTCAGGCTCAGGCGGCAGCCGCCGCACATGCCTGTGCCATCGATCATGATCGGGTTCATGGAAACGGTGACAGGAATATCAAACGGTTTTGCGGTAGCAACGACGAATTTCATCATGATCAGCGGTCCGATGGTGATGATCTCATCAAATCTCTCACCATTCTCCAGCATCTCCTTCAGAGGAACCGTGACGTTGCCGTGTCTGCCATAGGACCCGTCATCGGTCATAACATAGAGGTGATCCGAGCAGGCTTTGAACTCGTCTTCCAGAATGACGATGTCCTTGTTTCTGAAACCAATGATGGAAGTCACTTCCGCGCCGAGACGATGGAACTCCTGGGCAACCGGCATAGCAATCGCGCAGCCGACACCGCCGCCAACGATACAGACCTTCTTGATTCCCTCTGTATGGGTGGCAACGCCCAAAGGTCCGACGAAGTCCTGAAGAAATTCGCCTTCTGCTTTGTGGTTCAGTTTTTCCGTGGTTCCGCCAACGATCTGGAAAATAATCTTGACCGTTCCTCTTTCCGGGTCGGTCCCCGCAACAGTCAGCGGGATCCTTTCGCCGTCTTCGTCAACTCTCAGAATGATGAACTGACCCGGTTTCGCTTTTTTCGCGACCAGAGGTGCCTCGATCTCCATCTGAGTGACGGTAGCATTCAAGGGTTTTCTGCTTATGATCTTATACATATAAGATCCGTCCTTTCTGTGTATTCATTTGTTCTCGTCTTCTCCTGGTGCAGCAATGTGACAACATGAGAATCCTTATAGTATACTAACACATTTTACGGATAATGAGTTGTATAATCTGAAGAATACTGAAAACACTGTTGAATTTGCCTCTTCCTGCTTGCTAAAATTGTATTGCCTTCAAGAAAGGCAATTAAGATTTATTAAGGAGAGACTTATGTTCGATTATTCAGGTAAAGTTGTTGCCATTACCGGTGCTTCTTCCGGTCTGGGCAAACAGATGGCAGAAGGATATGCACAGCAGGGTGCAAACCTGGTTCTGATGGCAAGAAGAGTTGAAAGACTCGAGGCCAGCGCCAAAGAGTGGAGCGAGAAATACGGCGTTGATGTTCTTCCTGTCGCATGTGACGTCACCAGTGCTGAATCTATTAGCGCTTCGGTCGCAGCAGTCAAAGAGCACTTCGGACACTGCGAAGTCATCGTGAACTGCGCAGGCGGCGAGAAGGGAACAGGCACACCCCTGGTCGATTTCAAGAGAGACGACTGGGACTTCACAATGAATCTTGACCTGACCTCTGTATTTTCAATGGCACAGGCATTCGCAAACCTGATGAAGGAAGCCATGGCAGAAGGCAAGCAGACCTATGGCCGCATCATCAATATCGCTTCCATCTATGGTCTTGTCGGAAACACCGCACTGCCGACCATTGCCTATCACACATCCAAGGGTGCTGTTGTCAACTTCACAAGAGGCGCAGCGGCAGAGCTTGCAACAACAGGCATCACAGTGAATGCGATCTGCCCCGGCTATTTCTATACAGAGCTGACAACAGAGACACTGAACAGCGATTACTTCCAGGCATTCGCGAAACAGTCCGTCCCGATGCAGAGATACGGCCATGAAGGCGAACTGAACTCCGTAGCAATCTTCCTCGGAGCTGAGGAGTCCAGCTATGTGACCGGACAGGTCATTGCTGTCGACGGCGGTTACACCTGCGTGTAATTCACGGTATATTCCCCAAAAAGCCCCTGACCGGAACCCGGCCAGGGCTTTTTTCTTGTTCCGCAGAAGCAATTGTTTTTCTGTCGCAAGTCACAGTTCCATGTTACAATAATCACAGCATCACTGTTTCATAAGGGAGAATCAATTCTATGGGCAATAAACAAGACGGGAAAACTCTAGAGATCCACCGCAATGAAAAAGGACTGAGGGTCCTCACCGGAAAAGAATGGCTGTTCGTCGTGATCGTAGGACTGGCAGGCCAGTTGATCTGGTGCGTTGAAAACACCTGGTATCCGAACTTTGTCTATGCCAAGATCGCTCCGGACGCCTCCATTATCTCGTGGATGGTGGCATTGAGCGCCATGGCCAGCACCTTCGGCTGTTTCGTCTGGGGAACGCTGGGCGACAGACTGGCGAAAAGAAGGCCGCAGATGCTGATCGGTTATGCCGCATGGGGCATCACGGTCATCCTGTTTGGCCTGACTGAATATTTCGATCATAAAAACATGACAGCACTGACAGTCCTTGTCGTTGCTGCCGACTGTGTGATGAGCTTCATCGGCGCGATGGCGAACGACTCCGGGTTCATCGCATGGACCACCGATATCACAGAGGAAGGCAACCGGGGCAAGATGGGTGCGGTCGTCGCCGTTCTTCCGGTCGCGGGCACGATACTTGGCGGACTGCTTTTCGGCAAGATCATCGAAAAGATCGATTACTTCAAATTCTTTATCGTTCTGGGCATCTTTCTCGCAGCCATGAGCGTCGGTGTCCATTTCATGGTCAAGGATGCTCCAGACGTGGTCTCCAACAAGGACCCGAAAGGGTTCTGGCACCAGGTCTTCTCAGTATTTGACTTCTCTATCCTAAAGAAAAACAAACTGATGAGAGACATCTGTCTCATCTTCTCCGTTTATTTCATCGGATTCCAGATGTACTTCTCTCATCTGACGAACTTTCTGGTCTACACTCAGGGTTATTCGACCGGCAACGCCGGTCTGGTGCTCGGTCTTCCGCTGATCGCCGCCCTGCCCTTTACTTTCCTCTGCTCCAGATATCTGGACAACGGCAAGTTCTACGACATCATGTACATTTCTGTAGCAATCACAGTCGCCGGTCTGCTGATTGTATGGGTCCCGAACACCGCCGTCACCTGTCTGGGCATCTTCCTGTTCGGCACCGGCTATATGTGCATCTATCAGGCACTGATGGTCATGCTGAAAAACTGCATGCCCGCCAGCATGCACGGCCAGTCCGAAGGGATCCGTCAGATCTTCTATGTCGTCATCCCGATGTGCGTTGGCACGCCGATCGGTTCTTTCCTGATCAAGCACTTCGGATTTGCAATGCAGAACGAGTACGGCGTAGCGGGTTATTCAGCGAACTGGGTCGTCTTCATCGTTGCAGCCCTCTGGATGCCCCTGACGCTCATACCAATCACTACA
>CAMKDB010000087.1 GCA_946411155.1 uncultured Faecalibacterium sp. | reverse complement strand
TCTTTGTGGACCATCTGGAGGACTTCCCATTGGAGGAGGGCAGGCTTCTCCCGCTCAGGCACGAGTTGTTTGATCTGGATGCCGTTGTTCTGACGGATGTTCCTCACAGCCTTAGAATCGAGTCTTCAACCGGCGGGGAATCGATCGAGGTCAGTTATCCCGGAATGGATTATGTCGGCTTCTGGCATAAACCGAAAACTGAAGCGCCATACATATGTGTGGAACCCTGGGTGACATTGCCGGGCGAAGAAGGCCGTCCGACCGTATTTGAAGAGAGAAAGGATCTTCTGCATCTGGATCCTGGAAAGAGGTACTGTAACACATGGACGGTCACTGTCAACGGGATCTGAATCGTTTTAAACTGATCTGTCCGGTATGCGGTTCTCCGCTGATATCCGGGGAGAAGACTGTGTCCTGCGGGAATGCCCATTCTTTCGATTTGTCGAGGAAAGGGGCGGTCAACCTTCTTCGCTCTTCGGGAAAAGGAAAACACCATGGGGATGATAAGACCATGGTCCGTGCAAGAACGATGTTCCTGTCGAAGGGGTACTACGACCCGCTGTCTGAAGCGGTGGATGAGATGCTTCTGCCGTTTTTGAAGGACGGTTCCCCAGTTATCGATGCCGGTTGCGGGGAAGGAAAATATACTGAGGATCTGCTGCTGTATGCAAGAGACTATGGGAAAGAACTGTCGCTGTTGGGAGTTGACATCTCCAAAGAGGCGGTATCCGCTCTGCGTGGCAGGACAAGGGATATTTCCGCAATCGTTGCCAGCACTTCCGCAATCCCGATCAAAGCCGGAAGTGCAGATGCGCTGATGTGTATCTTTTCTCCGCTATTCCCGAAAGAGTTCTCAAGAGTCCTGAGACCGGACGGGGTGTTTCTCCATGTTGTTCCTCTGGAAAACCACCTGATCGAACTCAAGGAGAAGATATATGAGCACCCTTATCTGAATCCTCCCCCGGACAGTTGCATCGACGGATTCGAATTGATTGCTCAGAAAGATCTGAGTTATTCTGTCCACCTGCGCAGCAGGGAAGATGTCGCTGCTTTGTTTCAGATGACACCATACAATTACAAAACCGGAAGGGATGACCAGTCTAAACTCCGTTCCTTGGAAGAACTGGACGTTACCCTTGCTTTTGGTCTGTTTTTGTATCAGAAAGAAAGTCGGAGATGATCTGATGAAAATTATCATTGTATATACATCTAAAACCGGTACGACGGAGAGAATCGCGCGTGAACTATCCAGACGCTTTTCAGCAGAAATGATCAAGGTTGAGCCGAAAGTCCCGTATGGTGGGTTTGTGGCTGCAGTGGCGCGGGTAGCAAAAGAGAAAGCGCGAAACGAACAGGCAGCCTGCGGAACGCCTTACAGAGATTTCAGCGGTTATGATGCGGTATTTGTCGGTTTCCCGTTATGGGCAGGGGATGTCCCGACCTATATGCAGGATTTCCTTCAGAACAGTATTCTTGGGGGAACGATCGTGGTTCCGTTTGCTTCTTCTGCCTTTGAAGGAATCGGCCGGGCAGAAAAAACCGTCAAAATGATCTGCCCGGGGGCGAAAGTGGAAAACCCATTTGCCAGTAATCCGAGGACTGTGAATCGGTTTCCTGCCTGGCTGACGCATCTGGAAAAGCAATACAGATAAAAAAATAAGGACGATGCACGCATCGTCCTTTTTCATTTTCATTGAGTTGCAGTATCAGACCATCAAAGATACGACGAGGTCGCTAATTTCAGACGGATTATCAAGGCTCAGCCCGCTTACCAGTCTCGCATTTGCGTAAAGGATCTTCGTGTAATCCGCAAGTCTGACCTGGTCGGAGCCAAACAATTCCTTAACTTTATTTGCTATTGGGTGGTTAAGATTCAGTTCGAGAACGAGCTTGGCCTTAACCTCTTCCTCCATGCCTGGCATCCGGTTCAATACTTTCTCCATTCCCATGGAAACTGGGCCTTCGTTTGACAGCGCAGCAGCATGATTTCCGAGGTTGTTTGTGAATCGGACCTGCGTGACCGCGTCGCCGAGAGTGTCCTTCATGAAGCGGAAGAGCTCCTCGCAGTTCTTGTTTTCTTCTTCCAAAGCCTTTTTCTCATCATCAGATGAGAGTTCATCACTGTTTTCGCTGACATTTGCAAATTCTTTATCCTGGTAACTGCGCAGAATCTGAAGAGCAAATTCATCGACATCTTCCGTCAGGAAGAGAACTTCATAACCGTGGTTTACTACTGCCTCGACCTGCGGGAGCATCCGGAGTTGGTCGACTGTCTCACCGGAAGCATAATAGATCTTTTTCTGAGATTCAGGCATTCTGGAGACGTACTCGGAAAGCGTTGTTAGTTTGTTCTCAAAAGAAGAAGAGAACATCAGAAGATCCTGAAGGACGTCCTTGTGCATGCCAAAATCGGAGTAAACCCCGTATTTCAGCTGCGTCCCGAACGCCTTATAGAACTGCTCATAGTGCTCGCGGTCCTCCTTTAGCATCTTGTCCAATTCACCCGCGATCTTTTTTTCCAGCGCTCTGGAAATGATTTTCAGTGTGCGGTCTTCCTGCAGCATCTCTCTGGAAACATTCAGGGACAGATCGGAACTGTCAACAAGTCCGCGGACAAAACTGAAATGATCCGGAATCAGATCTTTGCATTTATCCATGATCATGACTCCGCTGGAATACAGCTGCAGGCCTTTTTCATAGGTTCTGCTGTAATAGTCATAAGGAGCATGGGAAGGGATAAACAGCAAGGCGGTATAGTCTGTTGTGCCCTCTGCCTTCTGACGGATAACTTTCAGCGGTTTCTCATAATCGTAGTATTTCTCAGTATAGAACTGCGCGTATTCGTCTTCAGTGACTTCGGACGGATCGCGTTTCCAGATTGGGATCATACTGTTCAGAGTTTCGTCCTCCTGAACGGTCTCATATTCTTCACTGTCTTCCTTTTTCCTGCTGTGCTCCGTGAGCATCCGGATAGGATAGCGGACATAATCGCTGTATTTCTTTACGAGTTCACGGATTTTCCAACTGTCCAGAAAAGCAGAGTAGTCTTCGCCCTCGGCGTCTTCTTTCAAATGAAGAACCACTTCAGTCCCGGGTTCTTCTTTTTCACACGTCCGGATCGTATATCCGTCTGCACCGCTGGATTCCCAGACAGCGGCTTCGTTTGACCCTGCCGCTTTACTGATTACCGTGACATGATCGCTAACCATGAAAGCGGAGTAAAAACCTACGCCGAATTGACCGATGATATCAATCTCGGACTGATCAAGCTCAGACTGTGTTTTCTTAAAATCAAGAGAGCCGCTGCGGGCGATCGTGCCAAGGTTTTTCTCCAGTTCGTCCGGTGTCATTCCGCAGCCGTTATCCGAAACCGTGATGGTCCGGTTTTCCTTGTCGACAGCCAGACGGATTTCATAATCTTCTTTGTCAAGGCCGAGAGAAGGTTCAGTCAATGCCTGAAAATAGCGTTTGTCGATCGCGTCGCTTGCGTTGGAAATCAGTTCGCGAAGGAAAATCTCCTTATGGGTATAGATCGAATTGACCATCATATCCAGGATTTTTTTTGATTCCGTTTTGAATTGCTTTTTTGCCATATTTCAGATTTCAACCTCTTTTCACTGAATTCTGTTTTCACTCTTCCTTGTTATAGCATTGCGGATTAGCACTGTCAATAGTAGAGTGCTAATCTTAGGCTTCTTCCAGCTCTGGCACGGCATCAGTACCGGTTGTGCTTTCTCCTTTATTTCAATCCATGTTCGGGTTATAATGAAACGGTAAAACTTTCCAAAATGCCCCAGTAGGGTTCTTGCTCCGGTCGATCATTGTGATCCCGGACAATAAGGAATGGCATGGGAAGAAAGAACAAGGAGAAAGACAGATGATTCTTTCTGAGAATAATGTATTTCTGCTAAGAAACGAGGAAATGTCCTATTTATTTCGTGTGACGGAGCACGGAAATCTGGAACATCTTCATTTCGGAGCGCCGGTCCGTATCGCGGATGCCGATGCTCTTGCAGTCAAGTACGGGACCGGTTGGGGAAGCACCGGCGGTCCGGAGGGAGAGGAATTCCCTATGTATCTTCCGCTCGAATGGAGCGGATTGGGCAGGGGTGACTATCGAGAAAGCCCTCTGGAAATGGCCGGGGAGATGCCCACCGGTTTTAAGTTTTCGTACAGTAAAATCCATGAGGGAATCGTCCCGATGGAGTGTTCGCTTCCTCAGGCAAAAGGAAATGCGGAAACGCTCGAGATCGTCTGCTCAAATGTGGGAGGATTGACCCTTCATCTGTATTACACGTTGTTCGATACTGCTCTGTGCAGAAGAGCGGTTCTGGTGAACAACACGGATCGAGATGTAGTGATTCGGAAGATGATGTCATCTATGCTCGATATGCAGGGAACATATGAGATGACAACATTCAACGGAAGCTGGATCGCTGAAATGCAATCCTATAAAGCACCAGTCGGGATGTCCGGAATCGTTAATGAGAGCACCACCGGCTTTTCTTCCGCACTTCATAATCCCGGATTTATGCTGAGTGAGCCTGGTGCAAGCGAGGATCATGGTGTCGTTTATGGATTCAATCTAATTTATTCGGGAAATCATTATGCCCGTGTCCAGCGCGCCAATGAAGGCATCAACAGGATCGTTCAGGGAATCTCTCCAGTGTCATTTGAGTGGAAACTTGCTCCTGCTGAAGCTTTTGAAACGCCGGAAGCAGTGATGACATATTCCTCAGACGGATATAATGGGATGTCATGCCGGATGCATCGCTTTGTCAACGAGCATATCGTCCCGGAGAGATGGAGAGGCAAAGATCGCCCGGTTCTGTACAATGACTGGGAAGGATGTATGTTCGATTTCAACGAACCGAAACTGATGTCGCTTGCAAAGAAAGCCAAAAAACTGGGGTGTGAGTTGTTTGTGCTGGATGACGGTTGGTTTGGCGCACGGGACAACGACAAGGCAGGATTGGGCGATTACAGTGTGAACAGAAAGAAACTGCCTCACGGGCTGAGTGGCCTTCAGGCCAAATTAGAAAAGCTGGGACTGGCTTTTGGCCTGTGGTTTGAACCTGAAGCGGTAAATCCGGACAGCGACCTGTTCAGAGCGCACCCCGACTGGGCAATCAGTGAGGAGAACGGCGTGGTCGTTCTGGGCAGGAATGAATTGCTTCTGGATCTCGGGAAACAGGAAGTTCGCGATTATATCGTTGAAAATGTTTCCCGCTGTATCGATGAAGGAAAAGTCTCCTATGTTAAGTGGGATATGAACCGTCATTCTACTGCACTTGGGGCTTCCGCACATCGATGTATCCTCGGCCTCTATGAGTGCCTGCAGAGGATTTTTGGACCTAGACCGGATGTCTTGCTTGAGAGTTGCTCCTCCGGCGGCAACAGGTTCGATCTGGGTATGCTCTGCTACTCGCCGCAGATATGGTCCTCGGATGATACAGACGCTGTTGAACGCTGCAGGATCCAATACAATCTATCTTATCTCTATCCTCAATCGACGATCGGAGCTCACGTGTCAGAAGCGCCGCATTCGCAGACGCTCAGGAATACCCCGCTTTCGACAAGGGGCAATATATCCTTCTTCGGATTGCTGGGATATGAATTCGATCTGGATAATCTGTCGCCGGCGGAGACCGATGAAATCACGAATCAGATCGCATTTTACAAGCAATTCAGACATACTTTCCAGTTCGGGCAGTTGAGACGGCTTAGGGCAGAGAACGGAATCAGTATGCAGGTGGCTGACGACGATGCGTGTCTGGTTGGCCTCTTCCAGGGCCTGGTACCGGCGGCTCCAGGATATGAGCGGATCTTCCCGCAAGGATTAATGCCGGAAAGACCGTATCACGTGGAGAGCAGAAAACAATGGCTGAATGCTGCGCTCTTTGGCGGACTGCTCAGGTTTGTCCTTCCAATCAAAGTTAAACCGGACGGGATTCTGGTAAGAACTGCCGGTAAACAATACAGGATGCAGGATGCCGTTCAAGCTTGTACTGCATCCGGCAGCGCACTGATGAGCGGTTTGTCTCTGAATGCGCGCTTTATGGGAACGGGGTACGATCCTTCTATGCGTATGCAGGGGGATTTCGGATCAAATATTTATGTCATTACGGAGGAAAAATGAGTAGTCAAGCTAAGAAAAACAAGTATTTCTTCGGATTGGGCACAGTCGGCCGAGATATGTTCTATGCTTTTGAAGCGAATGCGTTGCTTTATTTCCTTAGCAACATCCTGCATCTTCCGCTGTCCGTATTTGCGGCGGTAAGTATGGTCCTTTCCGTTATGAGGATTTTCGATGCGCTGAATGATCCTGTTACCGGCATGGTCGTCGATAACATCAGATCGCCGTGGGGAAAATTCAAACCCGCGATACTGGTCGGCGGGATCGTCAGTGTCGCGTTTTATCTGGTTCTATTCAGCGAAATCGGCAGCGGAACGACTTACGTTATCGTCTTTGCTATCGCGTATTTTATCTGGGACGTCTCTTACGGTATCAACGATATCGGATATTGGACTCTGATGCCTGCTTTGACTACAGATCAGAAAGAGCGGGAGAGCATTGGAGCTTTTGCCCGTATCTGTGCCAATATCGGCATGTACATCATTATGGTCGGCTGGCAGCCAATCACCAGCGCTATGGGTAATACCAAAGAGAGTTGGTTCCTGGTAGCAGTCGCAATGTCCGCGATGTATCTGCTTTTCCTTTGTTTCCCGTTGTTTGGCGTCAAGGAAAAAAGACTGTCGAAAGACGACGGAGAAGAAACTACTCTGAAAGACATGTGGAATGCTCTGACCAAGAACGATCAGTTGATGTGGACTGCGCTCGCGATGGCACTGTTCATGGTTGGTTACTGCATTACGACCGGATTCGCCATGTATTATATGCAGTATGTCTACGGCGATATCAATATGTACCCGGTCCTTGCCGGCGTCTGCGGTGTCGCTCAGCTGGCGGCGCTTATGGTCTTTCCGTTGTTCTCAAAAAAATACAACCGTAAGCAGCTTTATACCTTCTCCACGATTCTCATCGTGGCGGGTTATGCGTTGTTCTCCTTTGCGGAGTCATCGTTGGTGATGATTGGGTTCTCAGCGGTTCTGATCTTTGTGGCGGAAGCGTTTATTCAGTTGCTGATGCTGATGTTCCTGGCGGATACTATTGAATACGGCCAGTGGAAAATGGGGAGAAGACATGAATCTGTCACCTTCTCAATTCAGCCCCTGATCAATAAGATCGGCGGTGCGCTTTCTACTGCGGTGATCAGCGTTTCTGTCATCCTTGCGGGAATCAAGAGCTCGGACAGTGATATTGCGGCAGAGTCCATCACTCCAGCCGGAGTGACGACCATAAAGATCGCCATGCTGCTGATCCCTGTGATCTGTATCCTTCTCGGCTTTTGGATTTATCTGAAGAAATACCGTATTAATGAGGAGTTCTACGGGCAGATCATCAGCGACCTGAAAGCGCGTGGGGAGATTTCGGAAGACTGACTGGATCAATAAAGAATTATCACAGAATTCTATGAGAGGAAGGCCATATATGGAACGTGCTGAAAACGGGAAAATGTGGGCGCTGGTCAAAGAGAAGAGAGAGAGAGGACTGTGGATGCGCCAGGTTCCGATTCCTGAAGTCGGTCCGAATGATGTTAAGATCCGTATTCTGAAGACCGCAATCTGCGGAACCGATGTTCATATCTATGACTGGAACCGCTGGGCGGAAAACACGATCCCAACGGGGCTTACGATTGGACATGAGTATGTCGGAAGGATCGAAGAAGTCGGACAAGGCGTGATGGGCTTAAAACCCGGCGATCTTGTCTCAGGCGAAGGACACATTACCTGCGGGAAATGCAGAAACTGTCTTGAAGGACATAAAGAAAATTGCAAAGATGCAAAAGGCGTCGGTGTAAACAGGAATGGAGCTTTCGCAGAGTATCTTGTTATCCCTGCGTCAAATGTGTGGCCATGCAACCCGGCAATCCCGGAAGAGCTCTATGCCATTTTCGACCCTTTCGGTAATGCGACCCATACCGCGCTGTCCTATGATGTTCTTGGCGAGGACGTCCTTATTGCCGGCGCGGGACCGATCGGCTGTATGGCTGCAGCAATTGTCAAGTTTTCCGGTGCGCGGCATGTAGTCGTTACCGATTTCAATCCTTACCGTCTGGAACTCGCCCGTAAACTGGGAGCGACCAGAACAGTCAACCTCAAAGAGGAAGTCCTTGAGGATGTCATGAAAGAGATCGGTATGACCGAAGGCTTTGATGTCGGCCTGGAGATGTCCGGCTCCCCTAAGGCGTTGGATTCCATGATCCACAACATGAAACACGGGGGGAATATCGCGCTTCTT
>CAMKDB010000086.1 GCA_946411155.1 uncultured Faecalibacterium sp. | reverse complement strand
ATTACGGAACTCAGCAGGTTCGGAATGGACTGGCTGAGCAACTGGCGCATTGCGCCGATATCGTTAGTATACCGGCTCATCATGTCGCCGATGGAGTGGGTATCATAATACTTCAACGGGAGCGTCTGCATGTGGTCGAAGACCTGATAGCGGATCTTCTCCTGGATATTGGCTGCCATGTCGCCCAGAAGTCTGCTCTGGAAATAGCCGGCCAGAGACCCGATGGAATAGATCACAAGCATGCTGATGACGATACCGGCAAGTCTGGAATAGTCCGGCGTCGTGCTGTTGATATAGGGCATGACCGCCTCATTGATGATAGGCTTGAGGAAATAGTTGCTCGCCACGCCGGCGAGAGAGGAAACAGCCACGCACAGCAGCGATACCGCGATCGTGACGTAATAGTCTTTGAAATAGACGAGGAGACGTTTGAAAGTTCCTGTGGCGTCCTTCGGTTTCTCAACGCCGCGGCCTCTCGGTCCGCGGGGCGGACGGGAATTGCTCTTTTCAGCCATTGTCGCGCTCTCCTTTCTGCTGTGATTCATAGACTTCGCGGTAGATCTGGTTGTTCTTCAGCAGGTTCTCCGGCGTATCGAAGCCGTTGATCTCGCCGTTGTCCAGAACGATGACCCTGTCCGCATCATGTACGGAAGCGATCCGCTGGGCGATGATGAATGTCGTCGTGCCGGCGATCTGTGTCTTCAGCCCATCGCGGATCGCGCGGTCCGTCGCCGTATCCACCGCACTGGTGCTGTCGTCCAGGATCAGGATCTTCGGATGTTTCAACAGCGCACGGGCGATGCAGAGCCGCTGCTTCTGTCCGCCGGAAACGTTCACGCCTCCCTGCCCGAGTTCGGTCTCGTATCCTTCCGGGAAGCTCATGATGAAATCATGAGCCTGAGCAGCTTTGCAGGCTGCCTCGATTTCCTCGTCCGTCGCATCCTCCTTGCCCCACCGCAGATTGTCACGGATGGTTCCGGAGAACAGGAGGTTCTTCTGAAGGACCATGGCACACGCCTCTCTCAGTGTGTCCAGTTTATAATCCCGGACATCTCTTCCGCCGACACGGACAGATCCGGTGTTCACGTCGTACAGCCTCGGGATCAACTGGACCATGGTGGATTTGGCGGAACCCGTTCCGCCGATGATACCGATCGTCTCGCCGGACCGGATATCCAGATTGATATCTCTCAGAATATAGTTGTCGCTGTTTTTCTTATAGGTGAAATTCACATGGTCAAAAACCACAGAGCCGTCAGCAACATCCAGTTCCGCATCCGCACCGGAGTCGTCGATGTCCGGGATCTCGTCCATAACTTCGAGAATACGGTCTGCGGATGCCCCGGACATGATGATCGTGATGAACACCATGGACAGCATATTGAGCCCGAAGAGAATCTGACGGATATATTGGATAAAGGTAAGGAATTCGCCGGTCTTCATGGTTCCGGCAATCATCTGCCTTCCGCCGAACCAGCAGATCGCCACTGTCGTGCCGTAAATCACCATATTCATGATCGGGCCCGTCAGGATGACCGTGTGCTCCGCGCGAAGCTGGGCGCGTTTAATGCCTCCCGCCGCCTCGTGGAATTTCTCGTTTTCCTTGTCTTTCCGGACAAAAGCCTTTACCACCCGGACAGCGGTCAGGTTTTCTTCGATGACAGAGTTGATCAGGTCAAACTTTTCCATCATCGCCATGAAGAACGGATGTGCCTTCATGCCGATGATCGCTACAGATCCGCCCAGTACCGGGATAGCGATCAGGAAGATAGAACACAACCTCGGATTGATCCGAAATGCCATCACCGTCGCCGAGACCATCATGACCGGGCTTCGGAACAGCATGTGGATAATCATCCGAAAAGCATTTTCCACCTGAGATACGTCCGTCGTCAGACGGGTGATCAGAGAACCGGTGGAAAAATGATCCACGTTCGCAAAGGAGAAATTCTGAACCTTACGGAACATGGTGCTGCGCAGATTTTTGGAAAAGCCGGCGCCTGCCCGCGCAGTCAGCCACTGGCTGCCGATCCCGAAGATAAACGACAGGATCGCGCATACGATCATTAGGATCCCGATCCGCACCACCGCTCCTGTGTCCTGGTTCGCGATGCCCTCATCGATGATCCTGCTCATCAGATAAGGAATATATACTTCCATCGCGACTTCCGCCACGGTAGCGAGTGGCGCAAAAATAGTCGGGAGCCAATACCCTTTCAGATAGGGCATCAACCTTTTTATCATACCAAAAGCATCCTTCCTACTTTTTTTCTTCTTCCTGGTGATCCTGGAAAACCGTCTTCTTGAACGGTTCCAGGTTCCTGTACATTTTTTCAACAAGGAACTCCAGCATTTCCAGTTCCTCTTCCGACATACCCTCGAACGTCCGGTCGGTGTAGTCTTCGATGACTTTCAGGAAAGACTCCCCGTTCCGGATCCCTTTGTCCGTGATATACAGATGATATTGTCTCAGATTGTTATTTTCCGTTTCCTTGGTAATCAGCCCCAGTTCCTGCAAACGTTTTGTGGAGAGTGTGATTGCCGCCGGCGACTGAGAAAGCGCCAACGCGATATCCCTCTGGGAACATCCGGGATGGTTTGCAATATATCTCAGCACTCGGTGCTGTCCAAGGTACACACCGTTCGCTTCTGCCTCCCGGTTGATGAGATCCCGCCGAAACCTGTTCAGCCGGTCCATATTCCAACCAAGACGCATTGCCCGTTCTTTTTCCATCGCTCCTGCCTCTCAAAAAAATATAGTTAAGCAATCTCATAGTTTATTACTTAACAGTTAACAGTGTAATCTATTATTCTCAATTTGTAAAGTACTTAATTTTATGAGACAGCGAAATCCCTGAAACCGCTCTCAGACAGTGATCCTGATGGTATATACTGAATCCAGGCACGCTCACACTGATCTGCTGAAAGGAGCTAGGCATGGAAAACACCAAAGAATTGCATTTGGAACTGGAAGACCGGGAATGGCCTTTTACCGGAACCGATCATGAAAGGATGATCGTGCGCGCAGTTGTCTTTGACAATGACGGTTTCTTCTATTTCGTGCGAGCAGACCGTGACGACGAATTCGGAAAAGCAGTCCTGATTGAGACTTCGGGCGGAGGCGTGGAATCCGGGGAAAAACTGGAAGAAGCACTGAGGCGGGAACTACTGGAGGAACTCGGAGCGCAGGTGGAGATCCTCTGCCGGATCGGTACGGTGAGCGACTATTATAACCTGCTGAAGCGCCGCAACCTGAATCATTACTACCTGTGCCGGGTCACCTGTCTGGGAAAGAATCACCTTACGGAAGCGGAAACCGAGGATTTCCATCTGTCCACCCTGAAACTCCGGTTTGAAGAGGCGGAATCGGAATATGAGCGTAGAACCTGTACACCGATCGGACGACTCATCGCCGCGCGGGAACTTCCGGTACTCCGACGGGCGGGAGAATTGCTTCGGGAATAGTACTGAACAAATAAACTCAAAGCGGTGCAGGTCATCCGACCCGCACCGCTGTTTTTTCTACCCTTTTTCACTCTACAGTCCGTACTGAGATCTCACCGGAAGAGTATGCCGTCCTGACGCCGTCTGTTTCGATGATCAGCGCCCCGTCATCTGCCACGTCCAGCGCAGTCCCCGTCCTTTCCTCCCCCTCCGAAGTGAACCGGACGGTCCTGCCCAGCGTCTCGCATCGCTCACGGTAAAGCGGAAGAACATCATAGTTCCGCTTCGTAAGTTCCAGGAAGCGGGCTGCGAAAACGCCTGCCAATTCGCTTTTCCGTTCCGGATCCACACCAAGGGCACCGGCTGTTTTCGCGATCTCCGGCGGGAACCCGTCTCGAGGTTCGCAAAGATTGATTCCAAGACCGATGAGCACTGTGCCGGAGGATATTCTTTCACAGAGGATCCCCCCGGTTTTTTTCCCATCGAAACGCAGATCGTTTACCCATTTCAATTTCACATCCAGTCCGTAGACCTCCCTCACCGCATCCGATGCAGCGACGCCTGCAGCAAAGGTCGCGGGAAATTCGGGATCCATTTCCGGTACCGCCAGCGTCACATAAAATCCGGTGCTGTCCGGTGAATAGAAACTTCTGCCGTGGCTGCCCTTTCCTTTCGTCTGGCAATCCGATACGACCAGACGTGGAGTGTCCTCTATCGTAGCAAGTTCTCTCGCCAGATCGTTCGTGGAGGTCGTCTGCGCGAAAGTAAGGACCTGAATCGCACAACCGCGCACCCGGAGTGCGGATAGGATCTGATCTTTTTCAAAACCCATGAGATCGCCTTGCCTTTTCTGTATTTGTCGGTTATAATTCTACAGCATATATAGGTAGAATTATAGAAAAAGACAGGAGTATTATGAGATTTTTTACCAGTGAACAGGTCTCGTGCGGACATCCGGACAAGGTCTGCGACCGGATCGCAGACACATTGCTGGACGCGTACCGCGCCGGTGATCCCGCCAGCCGGGTCGCCATTGAGGTCCTGATGAAAAACGACCTGATCGTCCTGGCAGGCGAGGTCACAAGCCAGGCGCAGATCGACGTACCGGCTGTCGTGCAGACCGCGTTGGATTACGTCGGGCTGAAAGAACAATACACGATCCAGAACCACATCTTCAAGCAGAGCCCGGATATCGCTCTCGGCGTCGACGTCGGCGGAGCGGGAGACCAGGGCATCATGTTCGGTTTTGCATGCGATGAGACTGAAGAATGCCTGCCTCTTGCTTATATGCTGGCAACCAAAGCCCTGAAGAAAGTGCGCGCGCTTCATCATCCGCTGCTCGGCGCGGACGCCAAATCGCAGGCGACTGTCGCTTACGGGGATGACGGCAGTATCCGGATCGACACTTTCCTGCTCTCCACCCAGCACAGCGAAGAACTATCTCTGGAAGAAGTGCGCGGTATCGTGGAGCCCCTGATGAAGGAAACTGCCCGGGAATATGGTCTGAATGAGGATTTCCGCGCGCTGGTCAACCCGACCGGCCGTTTCGTGATCGGCGGCAGTTTTGGCGACGCAGGTGTTACCGGACGCAAGATCATCGCCGACACCTACGGTGGCGGCGGACGTCACGGCGGCGGCGCTTTCTCCGGGAAAGACTGCACCAAAGTGGACCGCACAGCGGCTTATATGGCCCGCTATATCGCCAAGAAACTGCTGAAGACCTACGGATTCCATAAAGTGGAAGTCCAGCTTGCCTATGTCATCGGACTTGCCCAGCCCTGCTCTGTTGCAGTGTGGGCAGACGGCGAGTGGCGCTCTGATCTGGAGCAGGAAGTGCGGAACGCATACGATCTCACACCGAAAGGCATTATCTCCTTCCTGAAACTGGATTCCGTCCGCTTCTCCGACGTTTCCTCTTTCGGGCACTTCACGAATCAGGAAATGCCCTGGGAACAGATCTGATCATCTGAACGAAAAAAGAACCCTCCTGCGGTCATCCCGCGGGAGGGTTTTCAGTATTATTCCAGGATCAGCGGTTGCGCAGGCGGAACAGCGCCCGGCGTCCCATACTGACCAGATCGTCCCAGAAGAAGAGGAATAACGGCACCAGAGATGCCAGCATGTGGATCCTCAGTCCCGGACTTGTGATGAACTGCTCCAGGAAAAGAAGCGCGTCCAGCAGCGCAAGCCACTTCGCCTTGACCGGAATGATATAGAACAACAGGAGCTGAAATTCCGGATAGAGGATGGAAAAGGCAAAAAACAGCGTCAGGTTCAGGAAATAGGCAGTGCCGTATCCTGTGATCGCAGCGGCTACGATGTTGCACAGCATCCCGATGACATAGTAGCAGTTAAAATAGAAACTGCCCCACTCCCCTTCCAGTGCGCCGCCGATGAAATAATAGAAATATACGCTGATCAGGAGGGAAAAAAGCGAACTGCTTTCCGGGACAAAGACGAAAGTCACCAGTCTCCAAATCTGGCCGTGGAGCACGTCGCTCCAGATCAGCCACAGCATGTCCGTCGCCCATCCCCTGGTCAGCAGGTCGGCGAAATAAACGATGATCTGACCGACGCAGATCACCAGCATCAGATTGTCGATGGTATACCGTCCGAGTTTGCTCTCCAGACGGCGAAGGCTGCGCATCATGTTTCCACGCCTCCAAATGCTTGTTTACCAATATTATAGATTCCGGATATACCGTTCGGATGAAGTTTCTGTGAAATCCGCCCACACGGTCATGTTTTTTCAGTTTATGTCCTGTCATCAGTTCCCGTACAGGATCTGAGCCAATTCGCTGTCCTTGTCCAGTACCAGAACCTTCCGGCCTTCTCCCGTGAAGGAGGCTTTCAGGGATTCCAGTCCGCGGAGATACTCATAGAACTCCGCCTTTTCCGGATTATCGTATGCCTCACGGAGGATCTGCAGATACGCTTCTTCTCCTTCGGCTTCCAGCAGTGCTGCCTGCTTCTCCGCCTCTGCACGGATGACTGCAGCCTCTCGGTCTGTCGCGTTGCGGATCTTCTGCGCTTCCGCCTCACCTTCCGCGACATAGGACGCCGCGATATTCTGACGTTCGGAGATCATACGCTCATAGACGGCTGCTTCGTTGTCCGACGGGATGCCGAGCATCTTGATCTGGCTCGTAACGATCTCAAGCCCGTACTGGCCGATATCCTTGTTGGCAGCCGTTGTAATCATGTTGGTGAGTTTCTCCCCGGTCGCCTGGATAATGTCATCCTGGTTCATAGAGGAGATCGTGTTCTTCAGTGCGTTGTAGACGGCGGCATCGATCCGCTCTTCTGCACGCGCCTCGATTGCGTTGAGCGTACGGATGTAAGCCATGGGATCCGTTACCCGCCAGAGCACGAAGTTGTCCGCAATCATGGATTTCTTGTCTCTGGTAATGACATCGGACTCGTCAATGTCATAGATGATCACTTTCCCGCTGATCCGCTGGATAGTCTGGATCACGGGGAGTTTGAACCTCAGTCCGGGCGTATTGTCCACGCGGACGATCTTGCCCAGCTGACGGACCGCAACATATTCATTGGGATTGACGACGTAGACCGAACCAAGAATGACGGTCAGGACAGCGGCAATGACCACCGCCGTCAGCAGATTGCTTAATATCTTCTTCATCGCTGTCACCTCTCCAAAGCTTCGACCGGCAGGTACTGTGTCACATTGCCGTCTGAGATGATTACGTCCAGATCAGGGAGGATATCCTCCATCGTCTCGAAGAACATGCGTCTTCTGGTAACCTGGGGATACTGCTGATACTCTTCAAACACTTTGTTGAATTTTGCGACTTCGCCTTCCGCTTCCGCGATTCTGGCAGCCTTCTTGGCTTCCGCCTGCTGCACGATCCGGTCCGCTTCTGCCTGTGCGGCAGGCAGCTGCTGGTTGCGGTACTTGTTGGCGTTGTTGATCGCGGTCTCCTTGCCCTGCTTGGCTGTCTCGACTTCCTTGAAAGCGAGCGCAACAGCGCCCGTCGGGGGCTCCGCGTCCTGCACGGTGATATTCATCACGGTCAGACCGATCTGCTTATCCTCCAGTTCCCTGGTGAGCATTTCGCGGATCTCGCTCTGAATCTGAGATTTGCCGGTCGTCATGACGTCGTCCACGGTGTAATCGCTGACAACAGCACGGATGACGGACAGCGCTTCATTTGCGAGAATCTGTTCGGGTTCTTCCGTGTTGAACAGGTACGCAACAGGATCGCTGACCTTGTACTCCATGTAGAAGTCTACATTGATCAGGTTAAAGTCCGAGGTGATCATCCTCGCATCGGTATCGATGGGGATGTTCTGACCTCCTCCGGTGATCACGTAACCGACGCCTACGCCGTGCGTGGTCATATCGACTTTGTAGACCTGCTGCAGGAACGGGATCTTGAAATGGAGGCCTGCAGATTCCGTGGAAGAGACCTTCCCGAACATCGTCACGACCGCCTGCTCCTCTTCACTTACGCTGTAAAAGGCGTTTGAAGCGAGGAAGAGCACCAGCACAGCGACAATGATCAGCGCCGCGCTGTTCTTCAGTCCCAATTTCAGTTTTTCCGTAAAATTGGTCTTCTCGTTCATCGTTTTTCTCCTTTGTTTTTCGGTAATCGCACTTATTCTTCCGCCGGCAACAAAAAAGACTTTTGCCGCCTGACGGTAAAAGTCTTGCATCTCATTCGTTTCCGGGCGTTTGCCGTGCTGGCGGAAATCGAATACACCCCAACGGTGTTTGCTACTCCCTTTTGTGTGAATAATGTACCACCTGCGGACCGCACTGTCAAGTACCAGTTCCCGATTGACTCGAACAGCACTATTCGGTAAAATAGATAAGCACGCGGATATGGTGGAATTGGCAGACACGTTGGTCTTAGGAACCAATGGGAAACCGTGCAGGTTCGAGTCCTGTTATCCGCACCAGTTT
>CAMKDB010000085.1 GCA_946411155.1 uncultured Faecalibacterium sp. | reverse complement strand
AATACGACAGCGTAATCCGTAAACTGTTTGTTCTGGTCAATCGGGACAAAGAAACCGGGGTGGGCACCAAGTCCGAAGATCATTTCCCTGTCATCCCTGTTTTCGACACCGTAGGTCACAGAAAGCATATTTCCGTGAAGAGTGAATACAACGGTGAAGAGGAACGACCTTGGAAACTGCTTCAGCGTTTCCTCATCCGATTCAAAACCGAGCTCCACGGAATCCGTTTTCTGAGAGATCAGGAAAAAATCGGCGCTTTTAGCCAGACCATGAATTTTCATCTCATATTGTTTTCCGTCAAGCTGATACCAGCCGTCCGTCAGTCTGCCGACAAAAGGAAACAGGTTCGGAGCACGTCCCGTCCAGATCGCAGGGTCACCCTGCCACAGGTATTCCTTGCCGGATGACGATCTGAGCGATCTGAGTTCAGCACCTTTCGAGTCGATTTCCGCTGTGAGTTCGCCGCTTGAAATTCTGTAGTACATTTCACTCCTCCACGGGTGGATATTCATTGCAAAGCAGCCTGTAGGGCTCCTCATCTTCTTCAATTGCAGGGAAGCGCCCTACCGGCGGGTTGAACCGGTTATCCGTGTTGTCATCATTGCACTGACTGACTTCCCCGAGCAGTACGTTCCCTGTCCCCGGTTCGACCTCGAAATCATGATACAGGAACTGCTGGATATGGATACTCTCCCCGGGAGTCAGTCTCACCTGCGTCCCGGCAGGGACCAGATAAGTCCGTCCATCCGTGTGCACGGTCACGTCGGAGACGTAATCGATCTCCTCATCTGGAAGAGAATTGTACACCCGGATCAGGATATTTCCTCCACCACGGTTTATGATATCTTCCGTTTTGAACCAGTGGAAATGGTTGGGAGAGTATTGCCCTTCTTTCATAAACAGCAGTTTTTCCGCATATACTTTCGGGTATTTTTCGGGCATTGAACGATTCCCGTTGCGGATCGTGATCAGAGACATTCCCACTTTGTTGAAATCGCCGAGGCCGTAATCCGTAATGTCCCAGCCGAGCATGCATTCCCGGACTTCATCGTACTCATGCCCTTTCTTTTTCCACTCCTGCGGAGAAAACCCGCAGAACGGTGGAAGATAACAGCAATGCCTTTTGCACATCTCCTCTAATTCACGAATCGCGGCATTGATCTCCGAACGTTTCATTTCCGCCTCCTTCTCAGACGCACAGCAAAAAGCGCCTGCCAAATCAGAACATGGTCAGTCCTGCTTTATCCTTCAGATACCAGAGAACAAGGAGATGGGCAGGATAGAAAATATAGAAAAACCATTTATGGATAGTTTTTTTGCTTCCCTGCTCACCGCTGTAGCAGTATTTCAGCAGAAGGCAGGGAAGGATCATTCCGAAAGAAAAGGCGCCGTACCATAAAGGCTCCCAACCGGAAAAACTCATCACGAATGAAATAAACGTCACCATAAGGAAACTGTTCCACTTCGCCCGGGGATCTTCACGGTTCCGGAGCATCAGAACCGGACAAAGCACATCCATGACCGGCCAGTCTCCGATCACAGAAAGCAGAACGAGAGCTGAAATGATCCATTTTTTCCTTGTTTCGCTCCACGGTCCCCGATCCCATACCCACATCCCGAGAAAGCCGAGGAAGAGGGTGTATATCACATTCTGCTGAAGATTGAACAGTTTTCCGGACTCAAACAGAGCGTATGGCACTGCCGAAACCAATGCAAAAATACCTAAACGAAGAGCATAGCGTTTGGGGTCTCTGGTATGCTCATACCCTTCTTCCAGAAAATATGCCATTGTAGGTCCGGTCAGTCTGCCGACGAAATGCAGCAGTTGTCCTTCCAGTGAACCCATCGGGAAGAATGCCCACCCGATATGATCCAGTACCATTGCCAGTATGACAAGATATTTGATTTGATTTCGGTTCAGTTTCTTCATCCCTGTTATTCAGTTTCGACGGTGATATCGTCTCCGATTTCCGAATCGGCTCCCTTTTCTTTGGCACGCGCCTGCCTTTTTTCAAACCGTTCCATCTGCTTCTCCAAGCGGTCAAGATAGTATGACCTCAACTCATCGTTACCCGTAAATGCCGACCAAAAAACCCTTTTGTCTCCGCTGGAACCATTTGCGGTACGCATACGAACGAAGTATTCTTTTCCGCATGGGCATGTGCCGACGGAGATCTTTTTTCCCTTTCCCTGTGATGCCCAGCGCTCAAATTGAACTTTCTCCCCGCAGGTAGGACAAGCCATAACCAAAAGGCTCTTGTCATGAAGCACATCGCTCATGGTGGCATAGATCCGCGAAAAAGACTTCAGCGGCTCCCCGTCATCAAATGCATCGATGGCATTGTGATACTCCTCCATCCCCTTCACAAGATCCAGATGCCTGCAAACAGTGTACGTATTGACTGCATCATGAAGCGCATCATGCGCTTCCATTCCTTCTTCCCCGACCATAAGGAGCGCTTCACTCAGGCCACAACTGCGGCCTTCATGCAGGATCTGATTGTCGAACATCTGCTGAAGGTCAAAAATATGCTCAAAGTACTCCTTCGGATCGCGGCCGTAGACCCGCAGATTCTGTCTCATCAGCCGGAGATCGTTGTTGCTCCAGGTAAGGAAGATCGTGTCCTTGCCGCTCCACTCCATAAACCGATCCACCGCAGTGAGAAAAGGAAGCCCGCTTCGGATATCGCTCTCGGAAATACCTGTCAGACGGGCAACATTCCAGTTCATTTTTTTGTAGTATTTCGGAGCAATAAAGATTTTCAGGGTATCTATGATTTCCCCGCCGGTACCGAACTTCACAGCACCGATCTCGATGATCTCCCCTTCCAGATATACCGGATGTCTTTTCTGCATTCCGGCATAAAGCGGTTGATTCCATTCCAAATCAAAAACAACGTAATCCAAATTCAACTCTCTCCCGTCATACAGCCGTTATCGAAGTTTCCGTGCTGATGATAGCCATCGATGTGATACAGTCACTTCATTTTTTTACTATACCATTATTTCACCGGAAACGCATTCATCCGATTCCCGGGACAACCGGATTCAGGCCACAACCGTTGCCTAACGCTTTCAATTAGCGAAAAAGTCCTTTCCCAACACTGCCCTAAGCAATTGGGAAAGGACTTTATGGTGGAGATGGGGAGAATTGAACTCCCGTCCGAAAATCTGTCCACACAAGCGTCTCCGAGCGCAGTTGACCTACAACATTCCCTCCTGTACAGCGGATCAACGCGCTGCACATTCAGTAGCTTCATACTTTACATGGAAAAACTCAAAGCTTTGTTCTTCTCACGTTCACCGCATAATTCTACGCCACGACCGGCTATGCGGTCTCCCCGCCCGTGACGAGCAGCGTTAAGCTGCTACTGCAACTAATTCGTTGTCAGTTATTTTTAAAGTGGAGAGTTTGAAACGGTTCTCCGCCGTTGCTCGCTTCCTATGCTTCGAAATTCCCGTCGAAACCTTTACATCCCCTTTTTACATTTTTCAGGTTCAGGGTATTCTTCTCCGAATGTTTCCACACGGATACTCTCGATCACCTGATCCGTGAACGGCCTGTCGAACCTGTCTCTCGGAGTCCTGGAAATATTGATCGCAACTTCCTCATTCTCAGTGATCTTACCGAAAGCGGCATACTGACCGTCAAGGTGCTGCGCGTCCGCGACCATGATAAAAAACTGACTGCCTGCAGAATTGGGCATAGGCGTCCTTGCCATGGAAAGAACACCGGTAGTATGGACCAGAGGGTTATCGAATCCATTCGCCCTGAATTCACCTTTGATCGAATATCCCGGTCCGCCCGAACCAGTACCTTTGGGATCCCCTCCCTGAATCATAAAACCGGGTATGACACGGTGAAAGATCAGGCCGTCATAAAATCCGCTGTTTGCCAGGGAAATGAAATTATTCACCGTGTTCGGTGCAACTTCCGGATACAGTTCCCCGCGCATAAGGCTTCCGCTTTTCATCAAAATCGTCACTTCAGGATTCTTCATTCCATGTTCCTCCGATCTTTCATCGCTCTTTCAGCTTCACGCTTCATCTCACGTTCCGCCTCCGTAGCGCGCTTATCATACAATTTTTTGCCCTTGCACACACCCAACTGAACCTTGACCCTGCTTCCCTTAAAATATAGCGAAAGCGGAATCAGAGCAAGTCCATCCTGCTTTACAAGGCCAAACAGTCTCAGGATCTCCCTTTTGTGGAGCAGAAGTCTTCTTGTCCGGAGAGGATCCTTGTTAAAGATATTCCCATGTTCATAAGGACTGATATGCATACCGAGGAGAAGCATCTCCCCATTGATCACACGGCAATAACAGTCTTTCAGGTTCACGTTCCCTGCCCGGATCGATTTCACCTCGGTCCCGGCCAATTCAATACCCGCCTCAAGGCTTTCCAGCACATAATACTCGTGCCGCGCCTTGCGGTTCTCCGCGATTGTTTTCAGTCCATTTTTGTCTTTAACAGCCAATTCCGCCTCTAAAATTACAGTTCATTCCTGCCTTCAAGCGCTTTGAACAGCGTGATGTCGTCGGCGTATTCCAGATTACCGCCGACAGGCACTCCCGTTGCAAGGCGCGTGACTTTGACTCCGAAAGGTTTGATCAGTTTCCCGATATATACCGCAGTCGATTCTCCTTCCACAGTGGGATTCGTCGCCATGATCACTTCCTTGATATCATTGTCGGCGATCCGGTGAAGAAGGTCTTTGATGAAAAGCTGCTCCGGGCCGATTCCATCCATCGGGCTGATCAGTCCGTGAAGCACGTGATACAGTCCGTGGTACTCATGTGTCCGTTCGATGGAATTCACGTCGCGTGCATTTTCCACAACGCAGATCGTTGTCTGATCGCGCTGCTCATCAGCACAAATACTGCAGCATGTCTCGGAATCGGTCAGGTTATGGCAGACCGGGCACTGATGGATATTATGTCTGGCATCGGAAAGGGCGTCGGCAAATGCGATCACGTCTTCTTCCTTCATATCGAGAACATAATACGCAAATCTGGATGCAGACTTCCTGCCGACGCCGGGAAGTGCAGCAAAGCAGTCCACAAGTCTGTCAAGAGAAGGGATCGAGTTCGCCATCACATCATCCCCGGAAGATTCATTCCGCCTGTGATCGAACCCATCTGCTCTTCATAGTCTTTCAGAGCGGAGTCAATTGCCGCATTCACTGCTGCAGCAACAAGATCACCGATCATTTCCGTATCCTCAGGATCGCAGACTTCCGGTTTGATGTTGAGCGCAAGAACCCTGTGCTCTCCGCTCACCGTTGCCTCGACCATACCGCCTCCCGAAGTGGCAGTATACTCTTTTTCCGCCAGTTCCTTCTGCTTCGCTTCCATGTCTGCCTGCATCTTGTTCAGGCGTTCAAGCATCTGGTTTCTGCTCTGTTTTCCGTATCCTTCCGGCAATCTCGCTTTCATTTTTACCTCCTGACGATATCGACTCCTGCGGATTCCGCCGCCTTCAGAAACTTCTGAAGGCCGCCGCTTGTTTCAGCTGCAGGTTGTTCTTTCTTTTTCCACGGTCCGATCGGGTAGTACTTCCCGGTCACTTCTGCGATCGCTTCTTTCAGCGTCTGATTCGATTCCTGATTCTCACGAATGAATTTCATCGCTACTTCGCTGGCCTCGATGAGCACGCGCTTCCCGTCCAGATGCGCTTTGGACTTGGCAAGAACCGAACCCAGCATTCCGTTCTTTTTCCTGACGAGCGCTATGATCTCCTCCCAGTCCGGAAGCAGATCCGAACCGCTGTCCTCAGGGACAGGCAGATCAAAAGCCATCTGATCCGGCAATTCAGGATCAGAGACCGGAGGTATTTCCTCGATGTCATCATACGTCTTGATCCCGGTCCTCTCTGGAGGTTCCGGGATAACAGCGGCAGCATCGGCAGCCTGCCGGACAGGTGCGGGCTTTTTTTCTGTAACAGGTTCCCTGACAACAGGCTCTCTTGCGGCCTGCTTTCCCCTTCTGTCAGCCAGAGAAAGAACGGCAAGTTCGATCGTGACTTCCCTGTCAAGGGATCGGCTCATTTTATCAGCTGCCTCGGAGAGGACGTTTAGATTTTTAAGCAGATCCGCATCCGCGTATTTCCCGCTCTCGAATTCATATCTCTTCTGCATCTCGTTTGAGCAGTCGTTCAGTGTCACTTTACCGACTCTCACCATAAGCAGGTTCCTGTAATGGCGGATCATTTCATTAAGCAGTCTGCCGGGCTCGATTCCGTCAGAATACAGCTGCTGAAGGATCCGGAGCGTTCCGGTTAGGTCGCCGCTTTTCAGTGCATCACTGAGCTGGAAAAGATATGTGCGGTCCGTAACACCGGTCAGCCGCTGGACCGTCTGTTCATCGACTGTTCCGCCGAGAGAAGCGGAGGTGTCCAGAATGGAGAGCGCATCCCGAAGCGCACCGTCTGCGAGGCGGGCTATCAGCGTAGCTGCGCCGTCAGTCAGGTCGATCTCCTCTTTCTGAGCCACTTCTTTCAGCCGGACAGCGATCTTCTCTTCCGGAATTCTCTTCAGATCGAAACGCTGGCATCTGGAAAGGATCGTCGCCGGCATTTTCTGGATCTCTGTCGTAGCCAGAATGAACAGAACATGTTTGGGCGGCTCTTCCAGAGTCTTCAGCAGCGCATTGAAGGCCTGAGGCGTCAGCATGTGGACCTCATCCACGATATAGACCCGCATCCTGGACACCGCAGGAGCGTATGTAACTTCTTCCAGGATATCCCGGACATCATCGACCCGGTTGTTGGAAGCAGCATCGATCTCAGTCACATCCAGAACCGTCCCGTTATCGATCCCCCTGCAGATCTCACATTTCCCGCAAGGTTCACCGTCCTGGAGATCAAGACAGTTAGCGGCTTTCGCCAGAATCTTGGCAAGCGAAGTCTTGCCTGTTCCCCGGACACCGGTAAACAGATAGGCATGACCGAGCTTCCCGGCTCTGAGCTGGTTTTTCAGAGCCGCGGTCACACTCTCCTGCCCGACGACTTCGTCGAAACGGGTCGGCCGATATTTCCGATACAATGCAAGTTTCATGCTCATTCCTCATAAAATCGGCGGTCAAGAGACGAGCAAAGTTGACTACGTCGCATGGTCACGATCTTAAGGCTGCTGTGTTCCCACCCTGACCTGGTTCGAAAGATTCCATCGCGCAGGCTCTGCCCGCCTATTCACCGCCGATTTCAACTCAACATGTGAATTATATCCAATCCGACATGTTATTTCAAGCCGTACGGCACTTCAGCATCGGCTATCTGAAACTCAAGACAAAAAGAGGCAATCGTTCCAGGGATTGCCTCTCTTCTCGTCACTTTGATTATTTTATGATCTCACAGGTAGCAGATCCGGCAATACCTGCGGCATTCCCTTCATCGGTATCCACGTGCATCGCAGGAGTGAATTTATCGGAAACACGGATCACGACGTCTCCGAAGACGAGGGAACGTTCCGCTGTATCGATCTTTGCGCAAACGACCTGTTTGTCAACGACGCCCAGTTCCTCAGCGGAAGCAGGATCCAGATGGATATGACGTTTCGCAACGATCACACCGTTCTGCAGTTCGACTTCACCGCAGGGGCCGACAAGTTTGCAGCCGGGAGTTCCTTCAAGATCACCGCTCTCACGGATAGGAGCTGCGATCCCGATGGATCTAGCGTCAGTCGCGGAAATCTCGACCTGATCCGCTTTGCGGCAAGGTCCGAGGATCGATACATTGGAAAGTGTGCGTTTCGGTCCGACAACATCGACACGCTCGTTGGAAGCGTACTGGCCGGGTTGGGAAAGGGCTTTCTTCACAGTAAGCTCATGGTCAGCACCAAAAAGCACGTGAAGAGTTTCCTCAGTGACATGGACGTGACGCGCAGAAATCTCTACAAGAACTGACATATTCAATATTCCCCTTTATCATTAATTCTGATTTCGTTCCACGAAAATTGTACTATTTCCGTCCACCTTGTGCAAGCACAAAGAATGATGGTATACTTCTCCGAGAGGTGAAAAAATGACGCTGCTGGACATCAATGAAAAAGTGCGTGTCTGCACCGCATGTGAACTATGCCGCACACGCACCAATACTGTTTTCGGTACCGGAAACGAACATGCGGACATCATGTTTGTCGGTGAAGCTCCGGGCAGAAATGAAGATGAGACCGGAATTCCCTTTGTCGGTGCTGCCGGACATCTGCTTGACGACTATCTGACTGCAGTCGGATTATCCAGAGAAGATGTTTACATCGGCAACATCATCAAATGCCGTCCGCCCCAGAACAGAGATCCCCGTCCCGAAGAAGAGGATCAGTGCATCCATTTCCTTCATCAGCAGATCGAGCTGATCGACCCAAAACTGATCGTCTGTCTTGGCAGGATCGCAGCAAAAAGGCTGATCGACCCCAACTTTCAGGTCACAAAACAGCATGGTCA
>CAMKDB010000084.1 GCA_946411155.1 uncultured Faecalibacterium sp. | reverse complement strand
ACGATTCCACGTTCCGGCTGCGTGAAAAGGGCATCCCGAATCCGAGAAGAGGCGGAAGAGGGGATCAGTACGTTAATGTTAAGATCGAGATCCCGAAGAAACTGAACAAGGAACAGAAGAATCTTCTGCGCCAGTTCGACAGCAGCCTCAATGTGGACAAAAATTACGATAAGAAAAAATCCTTTGCTGACCGGATCAAAAAAGTGTTCGGAAAGGAATAGGACGTTAAAACCTGTAAACCGGGGCGGTGATGAACCGCTCCGTTTTTTTCGAAATTCTCCGGGCAAAAACAATTAAGCATGTGAATAGATTCTGTTGTACAATGTATAAAACAAGAAAGGGGACCCCGGATGGAAAAGAAGCAGCGGCAGTCCAATTTTGAACTGATGCGTCTGGCGGCGATGTTTCTCGTCGTACTCTATCACTGTGTCCTCCATGGAGAACTGAAAGACGGAACGCCTCTGATCTTTACGCCCTTCAGCGGGAATCTCGTTTTTTCCTACTCAGTCGGAATGTGGGGATTGGCGGGCGTTGGATGTTTCTTCCTGCTTACTGCTTACTTCGGAAGTCAGAACAACCGTGTGAGCACCAAAAAACTGTGTCTGCTGATGCTGCAGACTGTTTTCTGGGCTCTGATCACAGAATGGTTCACGATAACGCAACTGAAGAAAAAGGCGTTCGGTGCCGCCGAATTGATTCATGCGATGGTGTCTCCTTTCTGGGGAAACTACTGGTTCGTCACCGCCTATCTCGCGCTTGAGCTTCTTCGACCGGTGCTCAACCGGATAATCGAAGGGCTGGACGAGAAGACCTATCGGAAACTGATGATTCTTTTCACTGCGGTCTCCCCGCTGTTCTCCACTTTTGGCGATACGAAGCAGATGATCTGCGACCTCAGCATCGCCGTCTATTACTACATGCTCTGGTGCTATCTGAAGCGCCATCCCGGGAACCGGTTTGAACGGAATTGCGGCAAGATCTTTATCGGGACATTGCTGCTGACGATCGGCGCCGCCTCTGGACTCGCTCTGTATTTCACGAAGACAGGAAAGCCCTATGCAGGCTTCTTTACCCTGATGGGACGCGCTTCCATCATTCAGGTGATCCTTGCTGTGAGCCTGTTCTACTGTTTTCTGCATCTGAATATCGGATCCCATATCTGGATCAATCTGCCTGCGAAAGGCATGCTGGGCGTCTATTTGATCCATGAGAACCAGATCCTGTTCCCGTATCTGTGGAATTATATTTTCCGCATCGGCATATGGTTCGACGGCTCGCCCTACTACCCCGGTTATCTGTTGAAGTGTGTCTGCCTCACGTTTTTTGCCGCGACAGCAATGGACCTGATCCGGCTCTATGTGCTGGAAAAACCGCTGTCCTGCATGCTGAGACCCGCGGACAAACTGTTCGAGCGTGCAGACCGATGGCTTACCGACACATAAAAACGGATGTGATTTCGGCCGGAAACGGCCTCAAACAATAAATGCCCCAAACTGGGGAAATAAGGAGAAATAGAACATGAGTGAGTTCTGGTATACCAGTCAGACAATGCGTGCGATGAAAGGAGAGACCTACCGTTCCTTTGAACTGTTCTCGCCGACCCATCTTTTCTGGCTTGCCCTTCTGGCAATCTGCATTGTTCTTTCCCTGACTGTCTACAGGAAAATGGACGAAAAGAAGAAAAGAAAAGTCTATGTCGTTATGACGGTACTGATGCTGGCGGACGAGATCTTCAAGTATGTGGTCACACTAGCAACCGGACAGTTTGAATGGCAGTTTCTGCCCTTCCATCTCTGCAGCGTAAACCTTTTTGTATGTCTGTGGCATACGCTGCATCCTAACCGCACTGCGAAGGAGATCCTTTATGCAATGAGTCTCCCCGGTGCCGCAATCGCCATGCTGACGCCCGCATGGATGCCGCTTCCTCTTGCTAACTTTATGCATCTGCATTCCGCGACTGTACACATTCTGCTGTTCATGTATCCCTTCCTGCTGCTGGTGGACGGACTGCGTCCGGACATCCACAATCTTCCGAAAGTCGGTCTGTTTGCCGGTTGTGTTGCAGTTCTGGCACTGTTCCTCAATAAAATATGGGGGACCAACTTCCTCTTCCTGTCCAGGACTGACAACAACCCCATGCTGAACCTGATCGCCAACGTTTTCGGAAACTATTACCGTCTCGGACTGGTGCTGCTGGTATTCGTCATGTGGCTTCTGCTGTATCTGCCCTGGACGTTCCGGAAAAAGGCAAAATGATCCGGAGACGACGGTACAATATATAGGAAAAAAGATCTCCTTTCCGTACAGACTTGGACTGTGCGGGAAGGAGATTTCTCAAAAAAGCAATGGTTGGTTCCCGATAGTGGATGGGAAATAACTGCGGCCGGTCAAGTGCCGCTTTGTTTATCTTTCTTTCTTCCGTTTCCGAGGTAGTAGATAAACGACGCTCCCAACGCAATGAACGCAAAGGTCATCATAGTCCCGGGAAGACCGACGGAAGGTATGAGTTTCTGTGACAGTGTGTTCGAGATTCCGATATTAGCGAGCGAACCCGCTATGCCAACGATGGACATCGCCGTGGATACGTTATCCTTGTCGATTTCCTCCTGCAGGAAGCGCATCCTGCCGGGAACGAACATGCAGAATGAGACGCATTGACTGAGACAGGCGGCAACGGTGAGCGCGGGTGTGGGAGCCAGTGCGGCAAGACCTGCTTTTATGAAGAAACCGAACATGCCCAGCGTGAGGACTTTGTCCGTCCCAAAACGGTCTGCGATCCGTGTAAACTGCTTCAGCATCAGGAACTCGATGAAAGACATGACGAAATCATTGACGCCGATATGCGTCGTATTTCCCCCGCGGTTCAGTATCAGGACGGGTATGTAGGCGTCCGTGAAATTGAACGCGGTGTTCGCAAGCGAATAGGCGATGGTGAAAAAGAGGAATCTTCTGTCTCTGAGAAGGGACAGCGATTCTTTGAAAGACCTCTTCGTCCGTTCTTCCAGGATGGGATCCGGGACGGTCTGGGATACGATACCTATGGCAAGGAGGATCACCGACATGACATAGGGAGCGATGCTCAGTCCGAATCTGGTCGTAGCGAAGCCGAACAGGAGTCCCGTGACGGCAAATGATATGGAACCGAAAGATCTCGTCTTTCCGTAGTCGATGTTTCCGGTCTCTTTGCTGAGCTTGACGACCCAGGAGTCAATCAGATCCATAAGTATGATGGAGGAGACCGTGACCAGAACCGAATAGAGGATGGCGGTGATCTTTTCCGTTCTGAAGGTAAAGAAAACGACGAAGCCAACTTCCATAAGGCACACCATGACAAGTGCTTCCAGCCTGCATCTCCCCGCGTCCGCGAGTCTGGCCCAAAGAGGTTTCAGAAGCAGTGTGACGACAGCCGATACTGTGGAGCAGGTGGAGATATAGACTTCATCATAGCCGAATGAAACAAGGTAAGTCGAAAACATCATCACCAGATACAGTGACATATAATAGCACGCCATGAGAAACGCGCATTTGATTTCCAACGAACGATAATCTGACTTTTTCACAGGATACTCCATTTTAGTTGTTCCGCACCAAATGATCACACTCTTATTGTATAATACTAAACAGCGTGACGCATTTCTTAATTTCGACCGGAGGCTTTTGCATGCAGATCCTGAAATTTGAAAAATGCTATGTGGATTCCTTCGGTTGGAGAAGAGATTTCTATACGGCGGCAGGGTTTGCTACGGAAACCAGTGTCAGTTTCTGGTACAAGATACTCAAATAGATGGAGAAACGTTGTTTTTAACCTGAGTATTAGGAACATGGATCATGGATATCATAATTAAGAATATGGAATCCGCAGACGAGATCCGCGGAAAGGCGTACGTCCATTGGAAATCCTGGCAGGAAGCATATCCGGGTATTGTGGATCAGCGGTATCTGGATGCGCTCACGCTGGAGAAGTGCGAAGAGATTGCTTTCCGCTGGACGGAGAATATCCTTGTCGCAAAAGACGGAGACCGTGTCATAGGATTCGTTGGCTATGGCGTATCCGGAGACGGTGAGGGAGAGTGTGCCGGCGAGATCTATGCGATCTATGTTCTTTCCGAGTATTACGGGATGGGTGTCGGATACAGACTGATGCAGGCGGGTCTTGAACGGATACGGGAGTATCCGAAGATCATTGTCCGGGTCTTAAAGGAAAACAGCAGAGCGATCCGATTCTATGAGCGCTGCGGATTTGCGGCAGATGGCAGCGAGGAGACGCTTGAATTGGGTTCTCCCGTTGCCGTGATCAGGATGGGGAAGACGAATTCTATAGAAAAAATGATCTGAGTAATTAACAGTGATGGATCGACTGAGATCAGAAGATAAAGAGGTGGATCAGCATGGGTTTGATCGTTAATCTGTATAAGAAGAATTTCCTACAGCGTTTAGATAAAGATGAAGCGATTCCTTATTATTCCGCAGCGGATTTCCCCGGGCTTTCCTGTGAATGCGGGTCATTCCGGAACATCTATCATATCCCGGTCTGTTATTGTCTCTACTCCTATGAGGGATACAACAGAAGCAGGACGATCCTGTTCTGCCCCGGTATCGGTCCGGGCCATACCGCCTATCTGGCAGAGATCGAGACGCTTTGCAGAGCAGGATACCGGGTTCTGACACTGGATTATTCCGGCTGCGGTGAATCGGGAGGGGAACGGATGACCTCTGTCAATGCGCCGACAAGAGACGTGATGGAACTTCTGGATCTGCTGAAACTTCAGGGGGAGATTATCCCCATCGGGCATTCTCTCGGTGGATATACGGCGCTGAATATCGCCCGGATCCTGCCTTCTGTGACGCGCGCGGTTATCATTTCCGGCTTTGTCAGTATTGCGGACGAGATGAAGGGATATCTCCGGTTTTCCATTCTTGCCGATATCGTAAAGCGGTATGAAAGACGGCTGGATCCGGAATACGGATCCGGAGACAACCGCTCCTATCTTGCGTCAACACGGGACAGCTTGCTGTGGTTCCATTCGACGGATGACCCTATGGTGAATTACAGATACAATGCCGGACAGGTGATCGCGCTTAATAACCCGAATGTGCGGGTCATTACGTCTGAACATAAAAAACACAACCCGCAGTATACTGCCGAAGCGCTGGAAACGATGAACGCATGGCTCGGAGAATATAACCGGAGACTTCTGAAGGATGAACTGAAAACGACAGAGGAGAAGAAGGCCTATTTCGCTGATAAGCCTATCGGACGGATGACCGCGCAGGATCCCGCCGTATATGAGGAGATCCTGCGGTTTATCGGGGATTGAGAAAAACGGGGAAACCCTCTCTTTTCCGGCTCCTTTTTCCGGTGATATACTGGTTCAAATGCTTAATCGTCATGTGAAGAAACATACAGGTGAATGGACATGATTCAGAAAATCACAGAAGATATCTGGTTTACACCGTATTTCAAGGAAACGGATCGGCCAAATCTGGGATATGTGCGGGGAAGCGATGCCTCGGTCATGGTGGACAGCGGCAATTCGCCCGCGCATACGGCTGAATATCTGAGCGAACTGGAGCGGAAAGGACTGCCTTTTCCGTCATATGCTTTCCTGACACACCACCACTGGGACCACACTTTCGGACTTCCTTCGCTGGATGACCGGGTGGTATCCATCGCGGGTAAAAATACGAACAGGGAACTGAGAAAACAGCAGAAGTATGTCTGGGATGAGGAACATCTGGACGAATACTGTGTAGACAACCGGATCCCGCTGTTCTGCAGGCCGCATATCCTGCTGGAATATCCGGATATGAGCAGGATCGTGATCCATACGGCGAAGCTGGAATTCGAGGGGGAACTGCGGCTCGATCTTGGTGGAGAAACAGCAGTCATGCGAAAGATCACGTCCGGGCATTCCGATGACTGTTATTATCTGCTGGCGGAGAAAGCAGGCGTGCTGTTCCTGGGTGACGCCGACAGTGAGGAAGTGGTCGGAACGGACTGGATCGACCATGAAACAGAACTTGCTCAGGAGATCCGGGAACTGGAGGAACTGGAATTCCGCTGCTGCCTTACCGGACACGCGGAACTGCGTACGAAGGAAGAACTGCTGAATGACCTGAGAGCAAGACTGAACGCACTGCGTACTGGTTGGGAGGGATAATAATGGAATGGATCGATCGGATCAATGACGCGATCAACAGTGTCGTATGGGGCTGGCCAACTATGATCATTCTGGTCGGAACCGGAATCTACCTCACGGTGCGGCTGGGTTTTTTCCAGTTCCGGCATCTGGGTGAGTGTATCCGTGCGACTGTCGCCAGAAAAGCCAAACAGGCGGGGAAGGGCGAAGTAACGCCGTTTCAGGCGTTTGCCACCGCACTTTCTGCGACCGTCGGAACCGGCAATATCGTCGGGTGCAGCGGAGCGATCATCACCGGCGGTCCCGGCGCCGTTTTCTGGCTGTGGATCTCCGGCCTTTTCGGAATGGCAACGAAATACAGCGAGGTGCTTCTTGCGGTGAAATACCGTAGAAGGGACAAAGGCGGGGACCGGGTCGGCGGACCGATGTACTATATCGAGGATGGTCTGGGAAAAAAGTGGCGTCCGCTTGCCGTTTTCTTTGCAGTCGCCGGTGCGCTGGCGGCATTCGGGATCGGTTGCCTCTCCCAGATCAGTTCCATGGTGAGCGCGATCCAGATGTCTTTCCGTTCTTTCGGACCGGTCTCTGAAACGGGGGAACGGACCATTGCTTTGACGGTGGGCATCGCGACGGCAGCGGTGCTTGCCCTGGTGATCATCGGCGGCCTGAAGCGGATCGGCCGATTTGCTGCCAGTGTTTCGCCCTTCATGAGCATCATCTACCTGGTCTTCGCGCTGGTGGTGATTTTTATGAATCTCGGATCTCTCGGTTCGGTCCTGAAGTCCATCTTTGTCGGCGCGTTCCAGCCCAAAGCGGTGCTTGGCTGCGCTGTTGGAATCACGATGAAACAGGCGATGAGCGGCGGTATCGGCAGAGGCCTTTTCTCCAACGAGGCTGGTCAGGGATCCGCGCCAATTGCCCATGCCGGGACTGAAGAAGAGATCCCGGCAAAGCAGGGCATGGCGGGTGTTTTTGAAGTATTCTTCGATACCATCGTCATCTGCACGATCACCTGCCTTGCTGTTCTGATGAGCGGAGTTCCCATCGAATATGTAACGGGAGATAAAAATGTTCTGCCTATTCTGGCATTTTCCAGCGTGTATGACGAGCGCATCGGCAGTATCTCCGTTGCGGTCTCTCTGGTACTCTTCGCTTTCACCACGATGGTCTCGTGGTCGCTCTACGGCGTACGGTGTTTTGAGTATCTGACCGGAACGCAGAAATATTCTCTTGTCTACAGATTGCTGTTTATCGCTGTGGTGGCGTACGGCGCCATGGTGCCTCTTGGCCTTGCTTACCGGATTTCCGACACCCTCAACGGTCTGATGGCGATTCCGAACATCATTGCGCTTCTTGCTCTTTCCAGCGTCGTCGTTTCAGAAACAAAAAAGGAATTTAAATAAGCGCGGGTACGACCGGGTGACTGGCCGAAAACAAGGAATACCCCCATTGCCGGGTCAGCCCGGCAATGGGGGTACATTGATGATTCAGGATATAAACCGGATCGTAGAATATCAGAAGCCGAATGAGGAAGCTTCAACATCGTCCCATTCATAAAGGTCGTCGTCTGTGATTTTCCGAAGGACTTTACAGGGTGTCCCGACTGCGATGCAGTTGGCGGGGATGTCTTTTGTAACGACACTGCCGGCTCCGATGACAGAGCCGTCACCGATCGTGACGCCCATCAGGATGATGGCTCCTGCACCGATCCACACATTGTTACCGATCTTGACCGGGGCGGTCGTTATCGGGAATCCGTTGCCTGTCGAACGGGATTTCCAGTGAACCGGATGGGCGACGGAGCTGATCGTGACGTTAGGCCCAATCACGACATTGTCGCCTATGGTGACCGTGCCGCCGTCCAGAATCGTAAGATTATAATTTGCGTAAAAGTTGTTGCCCAGAAAAATGCTTGGTCCGTTGTCACAATAAAATGGCGGTTCGATAATTGTATTCTCATGAACGGAGCCAAGCAACTCTTTGAGGATCTGGTATTTTCCTCTGATATCGAGCGGGTCGATCGTGTTATATGCCCGCACCAGAGGACGGTTTCGCTCTACAGAGCCAAACCAGCTTTCTTGGTATCCGCCCAGAAAACGGTTGTTTTCCATTTTCTTTCTCCTTGAGGCAAATGATTTTGTGCTGAGTATAAATAGACTTTAGATTATTCTGTCCTTCGGATGTTTCCCTATCTTTGAACTCTACTATCAGTTTAGAGAGATTCCGGAAGAAATAAAAGAGCAAAGACATGTATCTATGATACAATTGATTTGAATATGATAGGGAGGTAAACTTCATTGAATCAGTATATCTCGCGCGTCATCTCAGAAGTAAAAACCAAGCATGCGTCTGAACCGGAATTCGTTCAGACAGTAGAAGAGGTCCTGACCTCAGTT
>CAMKDB010000083.1 GCA_946411155.1 uncultured Faecalibacterium sp. | reverse complement strand
GTGACGGCATTGCCGTCACTTTTTTTCTGAATTGTAAATTATTGTGATATTGCACAGTGAAAAGCCCGGTTCTTTGTACAAAACTATTGAAAAAGAGCTTCCTGTATGCTATTTTTGATGGAGATATTGTGTCCTGTATATAATCGTTGATTATGAATTATGAGGGGTAATCATGGCGAATCAATACTTGACTGTGGTCCAGCAACTGGGGGCGGCACTGGGGCGGATCGTAGGCGCGTTGGATGAAAATGGCGTTGTTATTGCTTGCAGTGATTTCGGATTGATCAATACTACACGCGTTGGTCTTTCTCTGGATGCATCGTCTGGAGAAGTTCTCCGACGGTCTGGATACTGCTACCGTTACATTGACTCTTCCTCCCGTAAAATGATCGTCTTTGTTGAAGGAGAGGATGAGGAAGCTCAGAAAGGCTGTATCCTGTCGTCCATCGCACTGGCGGGCTATTCCGAATTTGCGGACGGTAAGAACGAACTGATCAATTTCGTAAAGAATGTAGTGACGGACAACATTCTGCCCAGTGACATCTACGTCAAAGCTCGGGATCTGGGATTCCCGGTTGATGGTCATACGGCTGCTCTCGTAATCCGTGCTGCGGAGGGAGCAAGTTCGGTTCAGGTCCTCGACCTGATCGGTCACCTCTTCCCGGAGAAACAGAAAGACTTCATTTTCAACGTCAATGAGACGGACACGGTTCTAATCAAGAGTGTCGCGCCGGATATCCAGCCGGAAGATTTGGAGAAACTGGCCGCATCTATAGCCGATGTTCTGGAGACGGAGCACCGGATCTACACGGAGATCGGCATCGGCACCCGGGTTTCCGGAGTCAAGGATATGGCGACTTCGTTCCGGGAAGCACGCACGGCTCTGGAAGTGGGAAAAGTCTTCGACACAGAGCACAGCATCGTGTCTTACGGCAACCTGGGGATCGCGAGACTGATTTATCAGTTGCCCACCACAATCTGCGAGCAGTTCCTGGATGAAGTGTTCAAACAGGGAACCATCGATTCCCTTGACCAGGAGACTCTGTTCACGATTCAAAGGTTCTTTGAGAACAACCTGAATGTCTCTGAGACCTCCCGCGGGCTGTTTGTCCACCGGAACACACTGGTATACCGACTTGAAAAAATCAAGAAACTGACAGGATTGGATCTGAGAGAATTCGACGAGGCCATCGTATTCAAAGTGGCACTGATGGTACGCCGGTATCTCGATTCCTCTTCTGAAATCATATAACCGTCATTCCGGTTTGCTGACACCATTGGTGCAGGCTTTGTTTGAAACGCTTTATGGTGTCCGGGAACGGCGGAATCGTAATGTGGAAAAGGATTATCTATGATCGATTTTCGCAATGTCAGCAAAAACTATCCCGGAGGCACCCATGCCATCGAGGATCTTGACCTCTTCATCGATAAGGGGGAATTCGTCTTCATCCTCGGACACTCCGGGGCAGGGAAAAGCACCCTTCTGAAGTTGATGCTCCGGGAGGAATTGCCAACGAAAGGTTCTATCATCATCGCGGACTACAATCTTGTCAAGATGCGCAAAAGTAAGGTGCCGTATCTTCGCAGGGAACTCGGGGTGGTGTTTCAGGACTTCCGTCTTATTCCTACTATGACTGCTTACGAAAATGTGGCTTTCGCAATGCGCGTCACGAATATCTCTTCCAGAGAGATCAGACGGAGGGTTCCTTACATCCTGAGGATCGTCGGATTGGAAGATAAGATGCATGTCTATCCGGATCAGCTCTCCGGTGGTGAGCAGCAGCGTGTTGCTCTAGCGCGGGCTCTGGTGCACAACCCTAAGATCATTCTGGCGGATGAGCCCACTGGAAACATCGATCCGGAGCTTTCTCTGGAGATCATGGAACTGCTGCTGGAGATCAATAAACTGGGAACGACAGTCGTTGTTGTTACCCATGACGTTGCGCTTGCCCAGCGTTTCCAGGCCCGTACGATTACCCTGGATCACGGCAGAATTATCAGTGATACGAAAGGGAACGGTGCGGTATGAGAGGTTCCAGTTTAGGCTATCTGATAAAAAAAGGAATCGGCAACATCTGGCTCAATCGGATGATGTCCGCCGCTTCCATCGGCATCCTGACGGCTTGTCTGATCATTGTCGGCGGATCAGGGCTGCTTGCAGTCAATATCCGGGACCTTTTTACTTCCATCGAGAACCAGAACGAGGTCGTTGTATTTATCCGTGAGGATGCAACGGAACAGGAAGTGGAGAATCTCGGCGTTTATATCAATTCCATGGATCACGTGGCTGACTGCTATTTCGTTTCCAAGGCAGACGCACTGGAGGAGCAGAAAGGTTACATGGGCGACCAGGGCTATCTGTTGGAAGGGCTTGAAGATGACAACCCGCTTCCTGCGTCTTACCGTATTACTCTGAATGGTCTGGAGCATCTGAGTGAGCTGATCATGGAACTTGAGCACTACCAGGGAGTGGATTCCATATCCGCTCCTACTGATCTTGCAGATACCCTGACCGGTGTGGAAAAGACAGTTCTGGTACTCGGGTCCATCATTATCGGTATCTTGGTGGTGGCTTCTACCGTCGTTATATCCAACACGATACGGCTGACACTGTTTGCCCGCCGCCGTGAGATCAATATCATGAAATATGTCGGCGCTACCGACGGATTCATCCGTTTGCCTTTCGTAGTGGAGGGGATTACGATTGGTGTCCTTTCTGCTGGACTGTCATTCGGCGTCATCTTCGGCATTTACCAGAGTCTCGGCAAACTGTTGGGGGAAACTAAAATTTCCTGGTTGACATCCGTGTCGGACAGTCTGATCCCTTTTGCCAGCCTTTGGCAGTACGTACTGGGCGGGTTTCTTGTTGCGGGCGTTCTTATCGGTTCGATGGCAAGTTCCGCGTCGATCCGCCGCTATCTGAGGGTTTGAGTATATGCGAAACTGGAAGAAAATTGTGTCTGTCGTTCTGCTGGCGGTACTTTTGGGCACCGGCTTGCAGATGATGTTTGAAGCGAAAGTCAGTGCATCTTCTCAGCAGGAACTGAGGGAGAAGATGTTGGAACTTCAGCGGAGACTTGCTGAGGTGAATCAGCAGCTTGCGGATGCAAAGGATTCTGTTGCGGAGGCCCAGGTACGGACGAGTACCTATGCTTCCAGAGTAAGTATCGTCAAAGAACAGATTGCTACTCTGCAGGAAAGCATTGATACGAAGTCAGAAGAGTTGGCACAGAAGCAGGAGGAACTGGATCAGAAGATCAAGGAACACGACCGGACGTATGAACTGTTCAAAAAACGGCTCCGGGCAATGTATATGAGCAATGACGTTTCAACGCTTGCTCTGATCTTCGGATCGAACTCTTTCTCGGAGTTTCTCGTTGCTGCGGAGACCCAGTCCAGGATCTCCAAACACGATACGGATCTGGTCGAGAAGCTGGAGATGGAAGCCAAGGTCATTGAGGCAGAGCAGGAAGTCATTCAGGTCGAGCTTTCCAGTCTTCAGGATGACATGGACGTTCTTGAAGAAAAGTATTCCGAACTGGCACGCCTGTATCAGGAAGCGAACAGCGATCTTTCCGCTGCAAAGGCTCTGCAGACAGCGACTCAGGACGACTACGACGCTATTCTGAATTCTCTGCAGGAGACCCAGAATGAGTGGAACTCACTCATGGGCACCGGAATGCAGGATTACGTGGGCGGCTATTATGCTTGGCCAACGCCCGGATATTATTACATTACTTCGGGATTTGGATGGCGGACGCTGTACGGTCAGCCCAACTTCCACACTGGTATCGATATCTCCGAATATGGAATCTATGGCTCGCCTGTTGTTGCCTCCAATACAGGGCGCGTCGTGCGCGTGCGGTATTACAGCACCGGCTATGGCTATCACGTCATGATCGACCATGGCGATAACAACTGGACAGTATACGCACACCTCAGCGGAATCGCGGTCACGGAAGGCGAATGGGTCGCCCAGGGTCAGACCGTCGGGTATGTCGGCTCAACCGGCAACTCCACTGGACCCCATCTCCATTTCGAGATCCGGATCAACGGAACAGCTGTGAACCCGCTGGATTATGTGGTGCGGTGATTGAGGTTTGAATGAATAAAAAAGTATCGGTCGGCATAACGGTCGCTTTCATTTTCATCGCCATCGCCATTACCTTTACGGCGACGATGATCTATGCGATGAAACTGTTTGACCAGAAGATCATCAATGTGCAGGAACGCGCTGCGATGTACGATCGTATCTCTGAGATCGACTCGGTGATACGTCAGAACTACTATCTCCCCGTCGATGACAAAAAGGTTATGAACGGCCTGTCACAGGGTTATCTGCTCGGACTCAATGATGAGTATACGAGATTCATGTCCAATGCAGAGATATCCGCGATGCGCACCAGCGCTTCGGGTGAGATCGTTGGTGTAGGTCTTGCAGTGGAACAGAATGCCAGCGGGTATGCGGTGGTCAAGCAGGTGGTTCCCGATTCTTCCGCCAACAAGATCGGCATGGAAGCAGGAGACGTTATTATCAAAGTCAACGACGAAGATGCGCTCGTACTGGGATATGAGGCCGTGGAAAAACTGCTTGTCGGCGCGGAAGGCAACCAGCTGAAGCTGGTCTATACCCGTTCCGGAACGGAATACGAAGTGGAAATGGTCTACGATGCGTTTGAATCCACATCGGTCATTTACGGAACGATCGACACGATCTTCGCCTATGTGCGGTTTACGGATTTCAATGCGCTGACATATGGCCAGTTCGACCGTGCGATGGATGAATTGATGCAGAATGAACTGATCCGCGCATTCGTTTTCGACGTCCGAGGACTCAATACAGGCTCCGATCTGAGCGTTCCTGCGTCCATTCTGGACAGGCTTATGGGACAGGGAACCATTATCTCCGGCATCTATTCCGGCGAGATCTCCAAAGTGCTCTACACATCAGACGCGGAACAGCTTCAGTATCCGGCGATCGTTCTGGTGGATGAACAGACTAAAGGCCTCGGTGAGATCTTTGCTGCGGTGATGGGTGAGAAAGAGAACGTCCGCATCATCGGAGCTCAAACAGCCGGCAAAGGAACTTATCAGGAATTGGTCACGCTGAGCGACGGTAACGGACTGCTTATCACAGTCTGCAAACTAATGGCTTGTGGTACGGTGGATATCGACCGGACCGGCGTTACTCCGGACTTTATTGCTCTTTCCAGTGAGGAGTTCGTTCTTCCGGAAGGTGTGCCTGACAAGAACTCTGACATTCAGCTTAAACGCGGGCTTGAAGTTATGCAGACGGAATTGTTCTCATAAATAGTGGATGACCGGGACAGCAGCTGACGCTGCTGTCCCGTACTGATTACTGAAGAAATTAACAGGAGATTATTAATGGAAACCGGACGCTATCTGGAGATCCTTGGCACGGCTGCCAGACTGAAAACCACCATGCGGCATTGTTTTCTTGACGGAAAACGTCAGGAGAGCGTCGCAGAACACAGCTGGAGACTTGCGCTTATGGCAATGCTCCTTTCCCATGAACCCGAGTTTCGTGATGTGGATCTGAATCGGGTGATCCGGATGTGTCTTATTCATGATCTGGGAGAGGCATTTACAGGTGACATACCTGCTTTCTCAAAGGGGGAGGATGAAGACAGAACGGAAGAAGATCTTTTCCGGTCCTGGGTCGCATCATTCCCGGACGGAGACCGTCAGGAGTGGGAAGGACTTCTGAAAGAAATGGAGGCGTTGGAGACCAGAGAAGCCAGAACATACAAGGCACTGGATAAATTGGAAGCGCTCATTGCCCACGATGAATCCGATCTTTCAACTTGGCTCCCTCTGGAATATGAGTTTCAGTTCACTTACGGGCAGGAGAACATGTCATATTCTCCCTATATGAAAGCGCTTCGGAAAGCAGTGGATGACTGGAGCAGGGATAAGATCGCCAAGGGGCAGGCGGATATGACGGAATAGTATAACATTAAACGGACATGCATCTGTTGATATTGACTTTTGAAGTGAATCTCACTATGATTATCTAATACTGCTGGGATCGATCCCAGGATGAAATGGCAATACAGAAAGGCAATCGTAAAGGTAAAATGACACAGGAGTTTTTGATCAGCAAGTCAAAACTTGTTGAATTGGAACATGAACTGGATTATCTGAAATCTGTCAAAAGACAGGAAATGGCTGCAGTCATCAAGGAAGCGCTGTCTCATGGAGACCTTTCCGAGAACAGCGAGTATGATGAAGCCAAAAATGCTCAGGCGATCATGGAAGCGAGAATCGTGGAACTGGAGAAGATGCTTCAGAACTCCAGAGTGATCGATGAGGAATCCATAACAACAGATCACGTGGCGATCGGCGTCCGGGTGGAGGTCCTCTTCATTGATGATGATGAGACTGAAATCTATGACATCGTCAGTTCGGGTGAGGCAGATGCGATGCACAACAAGATCTCGGATGAGTCTCCCCTTGGCCACGCACTGATCGGGCATAGAATCGGCGAGGTTATCACTGCGCAGACTCCCGGCGGCAGCCTGGAGATGAAGATCATGAAGATCGAGAAGCAGAGTTTGTAAAGATGTGATGATCGGGCCTTGCGGTGCCTCGCAGGGCCCCTTTTCTTGGAGGAATATATGGCAGAACAAAATAACCGGCAGAATCCGGCGGCAGTCCCTACGGAAAGTGAACAGATTGCAATCCGCAAGGAAAAACTGGCTGCAATGCAAGCGGAAGGAAGAGATCCCTATCGGGTGACTACCTATGATATCCGCGATTATGCGGAACAGATCAAGGCGGCATTTGTGGACGAGGAGCAGACACCCATGCAGGTGTCCGTCGCAGGACGCGTCATGACCAGACGCATCATGGGCAAGGCTTCCTTTTTTAATCTTCAGGACACCACCGGTAATATCCAGGTCTACGCGAAGCGGGACGATGTGGGCGAAGATACTTACGCACGTTTCAAGAAATGGGATATCGGAGACATCCTCGGTGTGAAGGGATATGTTTTCCGCACCCAGACGGGTGAGATTACCATCCATGCTGCCGAACTGCAGTTGCTTAGTAAATCTCTGCGCCCATTGCCGGAAAAATTCCATGGTCTGACCGACTCGGACACGATTTACCGCAAGCGGTATCTGGATCTGATTACCAATCCGGACTCCAAAGATGTGTTCCGCAAAAGATCTGCCATTGTCGCTGCCATCCGCAGTTTTCTGGATCAGGAAGGCTTCATGGAAGTGGAGACCCCGATGCTGGTCTACAATGCCGGCGGCGCTGCGGCTCGTCCGTTTGAGACCCACTTCAATGCGCTGAACGAGGATATGAAACTCCGCATCTCGCTGGAACTAAACCTGAAGCGCCTGATTGTGGGCGGCTTCGACCGCGTTTTCGAGATTGGACGGGTTTTCCGCAACGAGGGCATCGACACCCGGCACAATCCGGAATTCACCATGATGGAACTCTATCAGGCATATACGGACTATCACGGTATGATGGACCTGACTGAGCGGATGCTGCGTCATGTGGCACAGAAGGTTCTGGGAACGACGACCATTGTGTACAGAGGCGTCGAGATGGATCTCGCCAAGCCCTTTGAACGCATCACCATGATCGACGCCGTGAAGAAATATGCCGGCGTTGACTGGAAGGAAATCCATACACTTGAGGAGGCCCGTGAAAAGGCGAAGGAACTCAAGGTCGAGTTTGAACCCTTCCACGGAAAAGGCGACATTCTCTGTGCGATTTTTGATGCGTACGCAGAAGAGCATCTGGTACAGCCCACTTTCCTGATGGATCATCCTATAGACGTTTCGCCGCTTACGAAGAAAAAACCGGACGACCCGGAATACGTTGAGCGTTTTGAATTCTATATGAACGGCTGGGAAATGGCGAACGCATACTCCGAGCTGAACGACCCGGTGGATCAGCGTGAACGATTCGCTGCGCAGGAGGAGAAACTAGCCCACGGTGACGAGGAAGCTAACCACACGGACGAGGACTTTCTTGAAGCTATGGAGACCGGCATGCCCCCGCTTGGCGGTATCGGTTACGGTATTGACCGCCTGGTCATGCTCTTTACCGGTGCGGAAGCGATCCGTGATGTGCTGCTTTTCCCGACGCTTCGTTCTGCGAAAACAGGGAGTGAGGGAAGACAGACTGAAGGAACTCAGAATGAAGTGACCGCAGTCCCGTCCCTGGCTCCCGCTGAAGCTGTATCTGCTGAACAGATCGATTTTTCCAACGTACAGATCGAACCGCTTTTCGAAGAATTTGTGGACTTTGAGACTTTCAGCAGGAGTGATTTCCGTGCGGTGAAGGTCCTTGCATGTGAAGCAGTTCCGAAGAGCAAGAAACTTCTGAAGTTCCTTCTGAACGACGGGACTGGGACTGACAGAGTGATCCTCAGCGGAATACATGAGTATTATGAGCCGGAAGATCTGGTGGGAAAGACCTGTATTGCGATCACGAACCTCCCTCCGAGGAAAATGATGGGCATCGATTCCTGCGGCATGCTGATCTCTGCCGTGCATCATGAAAACGATGAAGAAAAGCTCCATCTTCTGATGGTGGATCCTCATATCCCTGCAGGTGCCAAGCTGTATTGATATCGATTCCAATTATTTGTTGAAAGGAACCCGCCTTATCCGACGGGTTCCTTTTTCTGCAAATTCCTTGCCCAACTGCATAGTCGTTTAGTAGTTTA
>CAMKDB010000082.1 GCA_946411155.1 uncultured Faecalibacterium sp. | reverse complement strand
GCTGACTGCCGTGCTTCTGGCGTCGGTACTGTCCGGCTGCGGCTTTTCTCTGGCTCCGTCCGCTCCGACGAGCGTGACGCTGGATGCCCAGAAACTCCAGCTTGTTTCCGGAGATATCGCGGTGCTTACGGCGACGGTATCCGGAGAGGAGGAGGTCGCGGTGACCTGGTCTTCAGACGATCCCTCCGTGGCGGAAGTGAATGAAAACGGAGAAGTCACCGCTGTCAATTCCGGCGTCACCGGGATCCATGCCAGCATCGCCAGCGGTCCGTCTGCGGAGTGTGCGGTCACGGTCCTGTTCAAGGACATGACCGACGAAACGGATCCGTTCTTCCGCCCGGTCTACTGGGCGGTGGAGAACGGGATTGCGGAAGGCGGCACGGGCGAAAAGACCGGGGAATTCGGGACAGAAGATCTGGTCACCCGGGCGGAGGCTGTGGATTTTATCTGGAAGATGTTCCGCAAACCTTCCGTGGATCCCGAAGATCTAACGGAATTTACGGACGTGCCCGAGACCTCGCCCTTTTATGACGCGGTCCAGTGGGCGGCGTCCCAGGGCGTTGCCATCGGATATGCGGATGAAAAAGGAAAACCGTCGGGTTCTTTCGGACCCGGGGACATCTGCTCACGCGGAGAATTCCTGACTATTCTGTGGCGTTTTTCCAAGCCCCGCCCCGTGGACCCGGAAAACCTGCCGTCTTTCTCGGACGTCCGGGAGAGCGACTACTTCTACGAAGCGGTCATGGCGGCGGTCCAGTTCGGGATCGCGGACGGTGAAACGGATGCGAACGGGGAACCGCTCGGAACGTTCGGGCCTTCCGAATATTGCACCAAAGCACAGGCGATGGAATATCTCTACCGGTTCATGAGACCGGCAGAATCCGAAGGCTGATCATCATAAACAGCAGCCTGTGTACAGGCTTCAGGTATACAAAGTGTTCTGCAAATATGGAGGAAAACATATGAAGTGTTGGAGATCCGTTATTTCATTGGCAATGGTGCTGGTCCTGATGATGTCTGTCTTTTCCGGTTCCGTTCCCTGGACTGCGTCTGCAGCTTCCATAGAGATCGCGCTGGATAAGGAAGAACTCTTGCTGAAATACGGCAAGAGTGCGACTCTGAAAGCAACAGTGTCCGGAGTCGAGAATGCCGAGGTGAAATGGCTTTCGGATAATCCGGAGATCGCCACCGTGGACTCGTCGGGAAAAGTCAAAGGCGTGAAACCGGGAGTTACGACTGTTTATGCAACTGTGAACGGAGTAAATGCGGAATGCCGGGTAATCGTGATGTTCAAAGATGTTACGAGCACGTCCGCGTACTATTTCCGTCCGGTCTACTGGGCGGTGGACAACGGGATCACGACGGGTTATACCGGCGCGAAGAAAGGATATTTCGGCCCGGACGATTACTGCACGAGGGCACAGATCGTGACCTTCTTGTACAGGATGCTGTATCGTGGTGAAGACCTCTCATCTGTAGAGTCGTTTGCCGACGTGCCGGATGACGCCTATTACGCGGATGCGGTGAAATGGGCAATCGTCAGGAAGCTTACGACGGGATATACGGATTCCCATGGAAATCCGACAGGCGAATTCGGACCGGATGATATCTGCACCAGGGGTCAGATCATGACTTTCATCTGGCGCTATGCGAAACCCGAAGCGCCGGATCCGAATCATCTGCCGTCGTATTCCGACGTTAAGGAAACAGATTACTTCTACTGGCCGGTGATCGTAGCGACACAGTTCGGGGTCTGTACGGGATATACCGACAAAAACGGGAAACCGACAGGCATATTCGGCCCGAACGACAGCTGCACCAGAGGGCAGGCAGTGACTTTCCTCGCGCGCTCTGTGAGTTCATGATCGGCAAAGCAGGGTTATTATCTGCAGAAGGCGGGTCTTCCCGCCTTTTTGCTGATTTTTCTGAAAAATTGTTTCACTGTACCCTGAATGGGACAGTGAATGCGGTATGATAATACCGTGAGGTAAGATAAGATGCTGACATTGATCAAAGGAAGAAACGGAAGCGGGAAGACGTCCTGGTGTCTGGATCAGGTCATCCGGAGGGCTCGGGAAGGAAAACCCTCCATGCTGATCGTCCCGCAGAATATGGACTACACATTTGAAGTGGAGCTGGTGGAGCGCCTGAGCCCATCGGAGCGCCGCTTCTGTGAGGTGACGAATTTCCGGAAACTGTGCAGGGACATCATCCGGAAGCAGGGCGGAGACGCGAGAGCTTTTCTGGATGTGCCGGAGCGGGTCACACTGCTGCGGCGTGCCGTGATGAGCTGCTCGGATCAGCTTTCCGTCTATGGCAGGCGCGGGAGAGACACTTCTTTCTACGAACGCCTCGGCGTGTTGTTTGAAGAACTCCGAAGCGCCAAGGCAGGTCCGGAGGAACTGAGAAAAGTTTCCGCGGAATGCCCCAGCGATCTGTCCAGACAGAAATTCAGCGAAATCGCTCTTTTGCTTGAACGGTACGAAGAAGCGGTCAGTACGACCTATTTCGACTCCGTCAGTGAAATGGAATATGCGGGAAGTCAATGTGCCGCTTCCGGACTTACGGCCGGAAAAGAGATCTATCTGGACGGATTCGTGGTCCTTTCCACCGTCATGATGCAGTTCATCTGCGAACTGATCGGCTGCTCCGGGAACGTTTTCCTGACAGTGGGCTGCAGCGGAACTCCCCGGGATGAGAGCGGCGCATTTGCCGCTTCAGCACGCAGCGCAAAAAGGCTGGGCGCCATGGTGGAGGAACGTTTCGGGAAATGGCCGACGGAGCGCGTGCTTCCTCCGGATGACAGCCTGAAACCCTCCGGTATCGTAAACGCGGAACGTTTCTTCGGCACGGGGGAACTCTCCGAAGGCAGGAGAGGTGTGACGCTCCTGGAGGCGGGAACGGTCTATGATGAGGCGGAACAGTGCGCGGAGGAGATCCTCCGGCTTGCCCGCGAGGACGGCGTACGTTACCGGGAGATCGCTGTTCTGGTGCGCGACCTTCCCACATACCGAGAGGCGATCAGACGGACATTTGAACGTTTCGGCATCTATTACGTACTTGACGCGGAGGAGACGCTGGAGCATGCCCCCTGTGTCACGTTCCTTCTGGCCGCCTTTGAGATGGCACGCGGCATCCGGACCGACAGTCTGCTGCGGCTGCTGAAGACCGGTCTTTGTGACATCGGTGAGGAAGAGGTCTCCAATCTGGAAAACTACGCGTTCGTTCACGATATCGAAGGAGAACGCTGGAATGATCCCTTCACGGAGAATCCGGAGGGAATGGGTGAGATCCGGCATGAAGGGCAGAAACTGCTGGATGCGACGGAAGCAGCCCGCAGGAAGGTCATGGAGTGGATGACTCCCTACCTGAAAAAAGCGGAGAACGCTTCCGGAGCATTCCTTCTCCGTGCGGCGTATGATCTCCTGGAGCGTGTCGGCGGTCTGGAAGCCATGGCGGCAAACAATGAGCAGGGGCGCTGCAACGCGCAGCTGGCGCTGGATATGATCGACCGCTTCGATCTGGTGCTCGGCGAAGAGCACGTGACGAGGGATGAACTGTGCGATCTGCTTCGCATCATGGCGCGCTCCAACCGCGCCATGTCGATCCCGTCCAAGGCGGATGCCGTGATCGTGGGAGAAGCGGACCGGACGGCACTGCTTGCGCCGAAGATCGTCTTCGTCCTTGGACTCAACGACGGCGTCTTCCCGAGAGAAACGTTCGAGGGAAACCTGTTCACCATGGAGGAACGGGATCTGCTGTACGGCAACGATTATTATGTGGCCGGCGCTTTCGACGAGCAGGTGGATATCGAACTGAACTACCTTTACAGGGCAGTTTCCGCACCGACGGAAAAACTGTATCTCTCCTATGCCGGCAAGGACAGCACGGGCGGCTCCATGCAGCTGTGTGCGGAGGTCGCCGCGTTTACGGAAGCGCTGGGACTGGAACCGAAAGAACGCTCCGATGCGTTCGGAATCGTGAATCAGAGGACGGCGGAAATCAGATATGCGGACGCTTTAGACCGGGAAAAACGGGAACTGATGAAAGCGTTGGAGGACAGTGAAGCAGGTGACGCCTGCAGGGAACTCATCCTGACGGCGGAACGCAGGGACCGGAAGATCGCGGATCGGGAACTTGCATCCAGACTGGCGGGAGACCGTCAGCGGCTTTCCGCTTCCAAGATCGACAATTTCGAAGAATGCCGGTTCCGCTTTTTTGCCCGTTATCTGCTGAATCTGCAGCCGCTGCGGAGAGCGGAGATCTCGCCGCTGGAGGCGGGAAACTTTGTCCACGACGTCATGGAAAACATGATGAAGGAGACGGACGGAGATCTGCTTTCCCTTTCCGAATCGCAGCTCACGCTGCTGTGCGCGCGCCTGTCCGACAGTTATATGGACCGGATGGTACCTGCGGAGAACCGCAGCCGCCGCATGCAGGCGCTGTGTGACGCCATCAAGACGGCGGTATGCCGGCTTGGCCTTCGTCTGCGGGAAGAACAAAAGCAGAGCGATTTCCGTCCCGTCGGTTTTGAGATGAAGATCGGAGAGGACGGTGAAGTTCCCGGTACGGAGGTGGAACTGGAAGACGGTTCCACAGCAGTCATCGATGGAAAGATCGACCGTGTGGATCTGTATGAACGGGACGGCGAGCGGTATGTTCGCGTCGTGGACTATAAGACCGGAGAAAAAGACTTCAGGCTTTCCGATGTATGGCAGGGCCTGAACATCCAGATGCTCGTCTATCTTTTCGCGCTCAAAAACGGCGGAGCGGATCTGTTGGGCGGTGAACTGAAGACAGCCGGCGTGCTGTATATGCCCAGCGATCCCAGACCGGAATCCAATCAGGCGGAAGCAAAGAAACAGTACCGGATGAAAGGGCTGCTCATCGACGATCCTGATGTGCTGCGCGCCATGGAGTCGGAAGGGAAGGGGTTATTCATTCCCGCTACGCGCAATAACAACGGAACATGGAAGACGGATAATCTTGCGACACTGGAGCAGTTCGGCAAGATCGAACGGAGGATCGACGATCTGATCCGGGAGATGGCGCAGGCTGTACGTTCAGGGGATCTGGAGGCCAATCCCATCGAGATACAGAGCGGAAGCAAACACGACCCTTGTGAATACTGCGATTACAAAAGCATGTGCGACCACGAGCGGGTCATCAGTAAAGGCCTGAATCGTCCGATAGAAAAACTGCAGAATGACGAGATGTTCGGAGAGGAGGAACAGGATGGCTGAAAGATCATTCACAGATGAACAGCGCCAGGCAATCAAACTGCGCGGCGGTTCCATCCTGGTCGGCGCTGCCGCGGGAAGCGGCAAGACGACGGTCCTCTCGGAGCGGATCGTACGGATGCTTGAGGACGAATCACTGAAACTGGATGCCTCGCGCATCCTCGTCCTCACCTTCTCCAACGCCGCGGCGGCAGAAATGCGGCAGCGGATCAAAAAGTATCTGAACGGGCGGCTGAAGAAGGAACCGGGCAACCGGTATCTCAAAGAGCAGCAGCGCCGGATGCGCAGGGCACGGATCAGCACGGTCCACTCCTTCTGCGCGCAGCTGATCCGTGATTATTTCGCAAACCTGGATCTTCCGCTGGATTTTGCCATTGCGGATGACAGTTACGCGGTCTCCCTTCAGCGAAGAGCCATCGAGCAGACGATGGAGGAATGCTACGCCGAGATGCCGGAGGAGATGGCTTCGTTCATCAGCGATTTCGGCCGCGCAAGGAGCGATAAGGAAGCCGCGGAGATGGTCCAGGCCCTGTATGAGTTCGAGACTACGCTCGCGTGGCCGGAACAGTGGGAACAGCGTGTGCTTGCGGAAGCGGATCCGGATGCTCCTTTCGAGGATACCGCCTGGGGAAAACAATCTTTGGAGATGGCTGATGAGATCCTGGACGACGCCCGCCGGCTTGCCGAAGGGGTGATCCTGCTGGGCGGCGATGAACAGACCGATATGGCTCTGACAGAATTGGAGACCGTCGTCCGGATGCAGGCTTACGCCCGTTCCGGAAACTGGACGATGCTGTCCGCCACACTGGACAGCATGACGTTCCCGACGATCAAATATCCGGCGTCCCTTCCAAAAGAGGCGAAAGAGGAACGGGATGCCTATAGGGCGATGCGTGAACGTCTGAAAAAACAGATCGATAAAAAACTACGGGAAAAGACGATCCTTCAGTTCGACGGAGATCAGCGCAGGGAGCTTCTGGAAAAACAGTACCCGCTTCTGCAGACGCTGTTCCGGATGAAGGAAAAGTACAGAGCGAACCTGATGGCGCTCAAAATGGAGCGGAAATTACTGGAATACGACGACCTGGAGACATATGCACTGAAACTGTTGTATAAGGAACCGGGAGTATTCAGTGAAGCTGCATCTGCCGTCAGAGCATGTTATGATCAGATCTTCGTGGACGAGTTCCAGGACACCAACGAGCGGCAGCGCGCCATCTTCGACGCGATCTCCGCTGACGGAAAGAATCTGTTTTATGTCGGAGACGTCAAGCAGAGCATCTATTCCTTCCGAAGAGCGGATCCCACCATCTTCACGGCGATCCGGGATGAATACGAGCGTACGGAAGGGGAATTCCCCTGCTATCTGTCGCTCCCTCAGAATTTCCGCAGCAGCGGAAAGGTCATCGATGCGGTCAACGCGGTATTCGATCCCATCATGACCCGCTCTTTCGGCGGCGTAGACTATAAAGGGTCGGACCGGCTCGTTCAGGGAATGATCCCGGGCAGACCGGTTCCGCCGGATCCGATCGGTCTGGAGCTGAGATATACATGCCGGGACAAAGACGAAGAAGCGGACATGGTCGCGAACTGGATCCGCAACCGGATCCGTGAGGGATATCCGGTAGCGGATGAAAAGGAACTGCGCCCCTGCAGGCCTGAGGATTTCTGTATCCTGCTGCGGACGGCAGTCAACAATTTTGAACGGTTCCGTACTTCACTGGAAAAACTCGGGATCCCCTGCAGTGCGCCGGGAACCGAAGATTTCTTTGACTGCTCCGAGATCCGGATCCTGATCTCGCTGCTGCGGGTCATCGACAATCCCAGAAGGGACATCGACATTGCGGCAGTGATGCTTTCGCCCATCTCCGATTTCACCACAGACGATCTTGCCCGGTTAAGGCTGGAGGGCCGCAGAAAAAAGCTGTGGCAGATCCTGCTGACACAGCAGGATGAGAAATCCGTTCGGTTCGTTGATTTTATCCGCAGTCTCCGTAAAAAAGCGGCGACGCTGGCTGTGGAAGAACTGATCAGTCTCATCGTCACCGAAACGGACGCGGAAGTAAAACTCACCGCACCGCCCGAACCGGAACGGCGTAAGGAACGGATCCATCTGCTCATCGATTACGCGACGACGTTTTCCGAATACGGCGGACGCGATCTGCGGGATTTCCTGCGGCACTGCCAGCAGGCGGAAGAGCAGGGAAAGGGGCCCACGGTCGCTGTCAGCGCTTCCTACGGTGTTACGATCACGACGATCCACAAGGCGAAAGGTCTGGAATGGCCGATCGTGATCCTTGCGGATGCGGGACACGGATTCAATTTCATCGACGCCAATCAGGGAAATGCTTTCTTCGACGCAAGATGCGGCTGCGGTATGAAGCTGAGGATGGAAAGCGAAGTCGGCAGTTACATGAGCGACAGTCCGTCATCCCTGGTGATCCGTCAGATCAAGAAAAGGAACACGGTCGCGGAGGAACTGCGCGTGCTCTATGTGGCATTGACCAGAGCGAAGCAGAGGATCCTGGTGACTTCAACGATGAGCGCCAGACTGAAGGATCACAGCGGGACGGGTCTCCGGAAGGAGATCGCAAAGGTCAGGGCAGAACTGGTAGAGGGAACGGTGCTGCACAACAGCGCGGTGTCCGCAGACTGTCTGCTGGACTGGCTGCTTCAGTCGTTCTGCGCAGCCGGTTTCTCGGAAGAGATCCCGGATGACGGTGCGGCGGAGATCGGACCGCTCCGGCTGATGCTTGATGTCTCCGGAGAAACGGAAGAGATCGGGACGGAACAGGAAGAGGTCGGGGATACAGAAGAACTGACCGATGAGATCAACGACCGTCTGGATTACAGTTATCCCTATGAGGATACGGCGGCTCTGCCCACGAAGGTCTCGGTCACACAGCTGTCGCATGACGACACGGATAAGGCTGTGCTCCTGACGAAACCTTCCTTTGCCCGGGGCGGCAGGCTCGACGCCGCTGAGCGTGGCACCGCTGTGCACAGGTTCATGGAACTGTGTGATTATCAGGCTGCGGCAAAGGATCCGGTGCAGGAGATCGCGCGGCTCAGGGAAGGACAGTTCCTGGAAGAGCGCTACGCAAAAGTCATCCGTCCGGAACAGATCACGGGCTTTTTCTCCAGCACGATCGGACAGAAACTGCTGAACGCGAAGGAAGTCCTTCGGGAATATCCGTTCCTGGATCAGGTGGATGCTTCCGAACTGCCGGACGCTTCTCCCGACGCGAAAGGAACGAAAGTGCTTCTGCAGGGCGTGGCAGACGCGGTGCTGCTGGAAGATGATCACGCCGTACTGCTGGATTTCAAGACCGACCGGGTCGATGACGCCCGGATCCTTGCCGACCGCTACAGACGCCAGCTGTTCTTCTACAGAAGAAGTCTGTCAGCGGCGCTGGCGCTGCCGGTCACGGAATGCTGGATCTGGAGTTTTCATCTCAGTGAGGCAGTACAGGTAACGTTCCCGGAAGACGGCTGAGTTGTTCCATTAAGAAAAAAGACTGCGGATCT
>CAMKDB010000081.1 GCA_946411155.1 uncultured Faecalibacterium sp. | reverse complement strand
CCTAAAAATGTTAATGCCAAGACTGCCAAGAAGAACATAAACACTTTATACATCTTCCACCTCGTCCATCTTAGCCCCACAGTGACCACAGAATTCCGGGAAACCTGCGTCTTCTGGCATGATTGGTTCGTCACCTCTGACATAACTTTCTGTTACTCTCCCACAGCGCGAACACTTGTACACAGGCTCGTATAGAGTGCCACCGTAAGAGCGTTCATATGTGATTATGTCTTCGATAGTCCAATGTCCATGCTTCTGTTCAACAGCATCCAGAAGCGGCTGTACGAAGGCAGGGCGCATCGTGGTCTTCAGTTTGACGAACTTCTCCAGTTCGACCTTTGCTTCTTCCAGTGTCATCTTTTGGCTTCTCCTTAAAGAACGGGCACAGCTCAAGAACCAAATGGTGCATGGTGCCTCTTTTCGTTACCGCCCACTCCATCACCGCAGGGCATTCGCCCCTGATGTTGTTGATGCAGTTCCGGCGCGGGCAGACGGTTAATCTGTCATTCGGAGTCATGTCACACCCCCAAGTTCTTCAGCTGCTCCGCTCTCACGAGGACCACGCTTCCCTAATACTTGCATGAAGTTTAGTTTGGGATTCCTGTGTTCGTTATCGACCAATATTGTAAGTAGATTCCCTTCTTCGTCAGTTTCAAACAAGAATTTCCATTGATTGTTCTCAAGTATTTTGAGGCCATGTAAAAAGTCGTACTTAACTTTGTGCCTTCTTCTTGTGACTCTGCCTGTATAATCCCAACACCATTTGCCTTTTTCCACATCCCAAAATCTTTCGGTCTGTTTCTTGTAATAGATAACTTCATCACCAACATGAATAGGCTTGCCATCGTGGTCTCTATACCCTGTATCAATGCCGTCTGCCATAGCAACAAATTCAAATCTATCCATTCCTTATCTCCTTATTAGCCTCTTCGGCGTCAATGTTGCTTTGCCACTGTTGTGAAAGCGACTCTGCTAATTTGCGAAAGTCGTCACGCAGTTTTTGCTCTCTGTTTTTTGATTCGTTTTTGTCGCGGTTCTTCTTCCATCGAGGATTCGACGATTCGTGGTACGATTCGTGGTACGATTCGTGGGACGATACATCATTCTCATTATCATTATCATTATCATTCCCATTCATATATTTAAGGATCGCGCTTTTTACTGAATCGTTAAGGTTTGGATCTGTCGAAATGCTTTGGAAAACAAAATCGAGAAGCGATTTATCTCTTACTTGCCTGATCTCTTTAAGCAAAAGATCCTCGACAGGTTTGCCGCCTTTAACAATCGAATACCTCAGGTAGTTCCTCACAGCGATCTCAGACGTCGCTTCTGAGTACCGTATCATTCCGTACTGCTTTTCAAATCGTTCCAGGAGCGTGTTGACGGCTTCAACGGAATACCCAATTTCAAACGCCATCACCTTCCTGATCAGTTTGTACACTCCAAGCTGTGTCGTGTGAGGGTTTGTCATGAGATACAAAAAGAACAGTCTGTCCTCAGGCGAAAAGCAATCCACGACCTTATCGTCTAACCAGAAATCCGTGTCGACCACTCTCTTGTATCCCATTACCCTTCTCCTGACTGTTTTCGTCTGTTGTAACAGACACCGCCGATCTTGTTGATTGCATACTCAACACTTTCATGGTCTCCGGAATAATACCTGTCGAATGCAATAACGCATGCGTCGTATACCTCTTCATACGAAAAACGGCGTATTAGTTTTCCAATGGTTTGCACTCCGTTTTCGTTCAGGTAGCATTTATCCGCTGTATAAGAGCGAACTATTCTGTCAATGGAATCCACTTGCTCATTAACAACTGCTCGCAGCTCCTCGCGCCATTTGATCATCATTTCCATCTGTTCTCTCTTGGCGTTAAGACTTTCGAGTTCAGCCTTTTGTTTGCGGATGACCGTGTCATCAGTTAGTTCCTTTGCACTCTTTCCCCTGTTGCAATCCCTGCAAGAAGTGACGAGGTTCATGATGTCATCGTCCCCGCCTTTGGCAACAGGAATAATATGGTCTACTTCAAGCACCACATCTGGCGCGGATCGCCCGCAGTATTGGCACCGGAATCCGTCTCTCTTAAAGACTTCAAACCGTGTTGATTTACTCAATGGCTTTCTTTTCGGCATAATCGTCCTCTTCAATCAATGTGTCCAGAATCGCCAGTGCCACGTTGAGATATTCTTCACGGTCACTGGAATAGATGTCCCTATCTTTGGACTTGATAAGATAATCCATAGCCAGATTCACGAATTTCTTTTCTATGTTTTCCATGTTTCACCTCATAGATAGTTTTTATTGAAATGCTCCATCCAGTCATCGAGCGTCCATCCCTGCTCGAACATCACCTTTGCCTGAGTCTTTTCACGCAGCCAGAGGAACGCTGACGGATGACGGTGGAACTGTTCATGGCACGGTCTGCAAAGGTATACCACCGCGCCGTACTTCTCACTGATCTTCCGGGATGTGCCCCCGAAGACATGATGCGGTTCACACCATGTCCCCGTGCCACAGATCCCGCACTCGCAGTACTTCGCCATGTCCTCAAAAAGGCAGGTCGCCGATCTGGTTGAAATCCTCGACAGGCTCCTCAGCCGCCTCTGCCTTCTTCGCACCTGCGAAATAGACATTGGTCACGTTGACTTCCAGTTGCTCATAGGACGCGTCATTCGGTTTGTATGACCGCAGATTCCCGGCAATAAGCATCATGTCGCCCTTGTGGAAGTGCTTCGCGATAAACTCGCCCGTCTTGTTCCAGGCACCGCACCGGACGAAGTGCGCCTTGTCTTTGACATAGTCGTCGCCGACCGCAAGCGTGAAAAGCACCTTCGTGCTGTTGCCCGGTGTCGTCACCGTCGGATCCTTAGTCAGCCTGCCCTGCAGCTGCACATTGTTAAGCATTGTTTGCTCTCCTTTCCAGTTGTTCTATCCATTTGTCTGCCTGCGCAGATGTCCACGTCTCAGGCTCGCCGTACGTGCCGACCATGATTACCCACTGGTTCTCGTCCGTCAGCCTCTGGATCTTCGCCTTCTGCAACGGTGTCATCATCGGTTCTTCCGGTTCGGTCCGCTTCGGCGTCTTCGCCTTCGTTCTCTCAGTCGCCTTCACGAATTCGTCCGTGTCGGCATCCTTGGTATCGTCTATGAGGAAAAGACCGTTCAGGGCATATTTCCGAGCGTAGGAAGAAGCCGTGCCGGTGACCTGACTCTCGTCCATGCCCTTTTTGCTCTCTGCCTCTCTCGCGAATGCGGACACCCTCGTCTCCGTCGCTCCGTCTCTGAAGACCGCCGTGGCCTTCACATAGATGCGGTCCCCGATCTGGACGACCTCATCACTCAGGATCAGCGTGTTGTCACCCAACAGCGGTTTTACCGCCTCAAGGATGTCTTCGCATGACCGATAGTTGTACTTCCCGAAACTGTTGTAATTGCTCTTCGGAGCCTTCAGCTTCTTCTGAATCTCTGTCAACTTGCTCATTGTTTCAACCTCTCTACTTCTTGGAATGTCGAACGGATCATGCGCTCGTTGTCACCAAAATCCAGTGTCCAGTCGCAATAATCCTCAAGGTTCTCACTCACGAATTCTTCCACATGGTCGGGTCCGGTCGTCTGTTCGTGCCGGAGCAGATGCTTCAGCTGTTCCAGTCCGTCAGGGTATCTGTTCATGAACTGCTCCCAGTTGAAGGCGCAATACAGGCACCCGCCGGTGAAGGTATAGAACCTATCCCACAGACAAGATCTGCAATACCAGTCCCCGTCCACGAACCACAGTTCCCCGTCCGCGCCGCATCCGCAGCATTTATCCGAAGCAAATAGTTCCATCTTCACGCACCTCTATCGGTTCGAATTCTGTCCGGAACTGCTCCGGCGCGATTCCCTTCTTCTCGGGCAACAGGTGCAGGATCTGGTCTTCGATGTCATCCAGTTCCTCGTGCTGACCCTTCAGCATGCCCTCAGCCGCCTCACGGATCTTGTCCGCATTGGCAAGCATCTTCTCCATCTGCTTCACCTTCAGGTCGAAGTCTGCGGTGATACTCATGCCATCGTTCCCGCCGATGATTCCGTACCCTTTACATCTCAGCCGGTGAATGACCTTCCTGACATCGGAAGGATCCATTCCTGTCCACTGGCTCAATTCTCTTATCGTCATCTTTTCACCTCTATCTTGTTCATGCTCGTCAGCGACTTCAGGATCTCGTCCTTCTTCTGTTCATTGATGCTGCAGAACTCGTCTGCCTTGTATCCGCAGATGATCGCACTGCCGACGATGATGTCACATCCATACTGGCCGTAGTCGATTGCGAAATTCGGTTCCAGTCCGCGATTCTTGCCGTCCTCGTTGCAGAGGACCACTGTGTCGTTGTCGAGCGTTACGCTCTCCACATATCCGCCGACAAAACGCTGAAGCGTGTCCAGATCCAGAAACATGTACACCTCAAACGGTTCGCGTCCCGGAACGACGTGGATGACCTTCTGAGGTTCAATTGCTTTCACCATCTCTCCACCTCTCAATAGATCCCGCAAGCGTGGGCGAACGTGATGACGAAGGCAAGGACCTTCAGTCCGATGAGTTCTGCGCTGATGCCGAGCAGAACGGCTGCGATTCCCCTTCTCACTCTGTACTTCGGGGCATTGTTCATGGTATAATTCATAAAGGCACTCCTTTCAGTGTCTGACCGATCCTCTGTTAACGGCTCTGGGTCGGTCTTTTTTTGTTTGTAAAGTTAGGAATTACCTAACTTTTGTGACGCCAAAATAGGGTTCAATGGCTTCCAAGGACAGCACCTGGCAGATGCCAATCGCCTGATCTACACGGAACGGCGTTCCTCTGGATATATGCACAGCCAGAGTCGACATCCCGATGCCGGTCGCAGCTGCAAGCTTCTCCAGTGTGTAACCCTTGGACCGCATTGCACCTTTCAGGGCAGAATAGTCAAAGACCATCTTATTCATGTTTGCTCCTTTCATTTACTCCACTCCGTCAGAGGTTCGCGGCAGCATCTTACGACATATGCCTTGTCCTGTTCCGTGAGCGGGTGCCCGATTTCTTCTTCTAAGGTGTCCATGAGCCAGCCAAGGTTCTCCAGATAGTTGAACCGTCTGGCGCGGTACCTGCCCAAGGTCACCCTGTGAAGTCCGCCGGACTTGCCGAAGACTTCCACGTCGATCCAGTCGAGTCCTACAATGACACGATGGATGTTTTTTGATGCAATCATGACGGTATTCATCACCACTCCTTTCCTGTTCGGGTTTGTTCCCTTGTCATTATCTTAATCTTTGGTTTTTCCTAAGTCAATACAAAAGTTTGGAAATTAGGAAAAAATATTTTATTTTCCTAACATTTATGATACAATACACTCGAAAGGAGTGATGAACATGTCAAAGTTCGCAAGACGTTTGGAACTGGCATTACAGATGAACAACATGAGAGCTGTGGAACTGAGCAAGAAGACCGGGATCTCCGAGGCCATGCTTTCACAGTACAGAGGCGGTTATTGCTCACCGAAGATGGACCGCGTGATGATCATCGCGGAAGCGTTGAAGGTGTCTCCGAGTTGGCTCGTCGGATATGACACTCCGGTTCAGCCGGGATCTGATGAAGGGCACGATGTCTTCGACAGCCTCTCTCCGGAGAACAAGATCCGCGCCCTCGATTACATGAAGTACCTGAAGTCGAAGGAGCCGCGCAATGAAGAAGAATGACAAAGGCCTATACCGGACAGCGATCACCATCAACGGCAAACGGAAATGGTTCTCCGGGAAGACTCGCAAGGATGTGATGCAGAAGATCGCGCTGTATCGCATCGAGGAAAAAGAGAGCATCACGTTCGGATCCGTAGCGGAGAAATGGCAGGAAGACAACTGGGACCGGCTCCGCTTCGGTTCCTACCGGACATACGCGCCGTGTCTGGAACGCGCCATCCAGAAGTTCGGGAAGACCGACATCGACAAGCTGAAGCCGATAGAGATTCAGACATGGCTGCGCGACCTCGGACGGACCTATGCCTTCAAAACTGTCGCCAATCATAAAAGCATCGTGTCGCAGGTCTGTGACTATGCCATCGTGAACCTCGGCATCGACATGTACAATCCGTGCGATAAAGTCAAAATGCCCGCAGGCCTCAAAAAAGGCACCAGAAACGCGCTTTCTGCCGATGAGCGAACCGCTATCCTATCGACAACGAAAGACGAGAATCAGTTGGCTTTTCTCATACTTTTCACGGGTTGCCGCCTCGGAGAAGCACTCGCCCTGCAGATGAAAGACATCGACATGAAGAACAATGTCGTCCACATCACGAAGTCCGTCGCCTTCCACGGCAATCAGCCGGTGATTCAAACCACAAAGACCGAAAACGGCATCCGTGACGTGCCTCTGCTCTCTCCGCTGAAAGATAGACTTAAGGAATTAAAACTCCCTGCAGAGGCATATATCGTGTCTGGTGAGAAGCCGATGACGAAGTCCGCACTGTACCGAAGATGGGACGCGTTCTGTAAGGCCAAAGGAATCCACATCGACCGCCACAGCATCCGGCACCAGTACGCGACCACACTATATGAAGCCGGCATCGATGCAAAGACCGCTCAGGATCTATTAGGACACGCTCAGATCGCGACCACGATGGACATTTACACCCACATCAGCAACGAAAAAAAGTTGAAGGATTTCATGAAACTGGAGACCTTCGTCGCAAACGATTTCTAGAACGCAAAAAAGACCACCTTTTCAGGTGGTCTTCTTCGTAACTTGGTGCAACACTTGGTGCAACACTTTTATCATATTTTGAGAGAAAATCTTTCTCATAACCGATAAAATCAAGATGCCAAAAAGTGTTGATAAAACAAGAAAAACCACGGATTTCCGTGGTTTTTCACTATGGTGCGAGTGACGAGACTTGAAGTATCACCGAATCACGGTATACCGTGCTTTTTCGGCATTGGTGCAACACTGGTGCAACACTATACCTCTGTGACCTCGTATTTCAGCGACAGTTTGTCTCCCAACTGGCACAGCGTGACCTTGTCTCCGTTGGTAACTTCCGGGAATACTACTGTGTACTTCGGTGCAGCTGCTGCCGGCAGGAAAACAGTCCAGTCGCCTTCCTTCGAGGCGCAGAACAGTCCCTTCTCTATCTCGTACCATGTGAAGCCGTTGGCCTCAGATGTGCCGAGAACGTTGTAGATGCCTCGTGTGATGTAGCCGAGGCGGTCACCGTCCAGAGACGGCATGTTCCTGGCGTTCAATGTGGTCGCAAGGATCTCGACCTGATTCCGTGAAGGATCTCTCCCGACAGGCGTGCCGACGGTGGTCTTCCTGTAACGGATCCGCTCTATCTGTTTGCTGTTCGGGTTGACGTATATCGTCGGGTCCTCTACAAACAGATAGTCAATCGGGTCAATGGAAGCGGCCTTCCTGTTCTCGCCCTTGCGCAGTTCGAAATGCAAGTGCTGCCCGTTGGAATAACCGGAATTCCCCATGTAGCCGACGACTTGCCCTTTTCGGACACGTTCGCCCTGACGGACTGTGAGTCCCTTCAGCAGATGGCCGTACATCGACCAGTAGCCGTCTCCGTGACTGATGCAGACATAGTTGCCATAGATCCGCTGACCGGGATACGTGTTCCCGTATCCGTCCGCGCAGCTGACCACGATGCCGTCCTCGATCGCCACGATAGGCTGATTGCAGTATGGCCCGTCATTCCACCCGAAATCCACGCCCAGATGATTCGACCAGTAGATCTGCGTGATCTTTATGTAGCGAGATAACGGATAGATCATCCCAGTCCTTCCTCGTTGTTGTCAACTTCAGCCTCATCTTCAGGCATCGGCAGAGAAGTCTGTCGTCTGTAATAGTTTGCGGATGAGATGCCCATAAGAGAACCGAGTAGCACGCAAACAGCGGCTGACACCTTCGCAACAGTATCCCCAAAACCCCACCCGAAGATGGAATCGAGCGTAACATAGAACGTCGTGCAGGCGGGAATCGCTACCGTGACCAACGCTTTCAGAACGTCATAGACCTTGTTTGGGAGTGTCATGATTTTGCTCCTTTATTAGTTTGTGCCGATGGTGATTGAACAATCTCCACTAATCACAAACTCGCCTCCATAGTCCACAATATCTCCGCTTACGGAAATATTTGGCTCGCTGCAATATCCATTTGCTTTTCCTTTGTAAAGGATTACTTCAATGTCATACGAATCCGATGGGTCAATATAAGTACGGCTATCGGCGGAATTATCGGGAGAAAGATATGGAACGTACACATAGTTATCTTCAATCGTGGCAAGACCAGTTAACGTTACCGTACAAGTTGTATAATTCGGAGTACCGCCTCCTCCTATGTCAGCAGATGCTTTGAGCGTATTCGTTTCTGCTTGAGAAGTACATATCATCATGCCCTCAAAATCAGCATCGCCTAACACCAAACCGACAGCGACAGGATATGTCGTGTAAACAGGATACCCATTACCATCAAACTCACCGTAAAAATACTGCTCCTCGTTAGCCAAAGGGAGTGTATATGTTCCACCATCATATTCCACTTGGATTGATGCAGGGAGAGATTCTGGCGGGAATTCTGTTGACAGATACACAGTACCCATATAAAAGCCAGGCGATGCTTCTGTGGTTGTAAAAGAGCCATCGTAAATCGTGGTCAACGATGAACCGCCGCCCTGCTCGACCCATTCGCCGTTCTGATAGACCTCTTCCTTCACGATGTTGTCCTTCTTCACACCGCCGACGGGTGCCCATGTCTGGTCGAGTGTTATCGTGTAGCAGATGTCGCCTTCCTGCGGATTCGTCGGATATGTCGAACGAGGAT